>CAXTJY010000103.1:0-2633 GCA_964244395.1 uncultured Rhodovarius sp. | reverse complement strand
AACATCCGGCCATACTGCGGCGCGGCATCGGCGGTGGTCTGCCCGGTCGAGACATCGATCAGGTCGGCGCCCGCCTCGCGGAAGGCCTGCGCGATGGCCAGGCTATCGGCGTCGGTCGTGCCGCCATCCGCCCAATCCGTGGCCGAGATCCGAACCGACATCGGCTTCCCAGCAGGCCAGGCGGCGCGCAGGGCGGCGAAGACCTCCAACGGATAACGCAGCCGGTTCTCCAGGCTGCCGCCATACTCATCCGCGCGGTGGTTGGTCAGCGGCGAGAGGAAGCTCGCCAGCAGGTAGCCATGCGCGCAATGCAGCTCCAGCAGGTCGAAGCCTGCCGCATCGCCACGCATTGCCGCCGCCACGAAGTCGTCTCGCACATCATCCATGTCGGCCCGGCTCATCTCGCGGGGCACCTGGCTGTCGGGGTAGTAGGGGATTGGGCTGGCGGCCAGGATCGGCCAGGCACCGTCCTCCAGCGGCCGGTCCATGCCGTCCCACATCAGCTTCGTCGCGCCCTTGCGCCCGGCATGGCCGAGCTGCAGCGCCATCTTCGACCCATGGCCATGCACGAAATCGACGATGCGCGCCCAGGCCGCCTGTTGCGCGTCGTTCCACAGCCCGGTGCAGCCGGGGGTGATGCGGGCGCCGGCCGAGGGGCACGTCATCTCGGTGAAGATCAGCCCGGCGCCGCCCATCGCCCGGGCGCCGTAATGCACGAGGTGGAAATCCTGCGGCACGCCCTCCACCGCTGAATACATGCACATCGGCGACACCACGACGCGGTTCGGCAGATGCAGTTCGCGCAGGCGCAGCGGCTGGAACAGCGGCACGTCGCGCGCATTGCCGCCGGACTGTGCCGCGAAGACCTGCCCGGCCTCGGCCACGAAATCCGGCGCCCGCAGCAGCAGATTGTCCCAGGTGATGGCCTTGCTCCGGGTCATGACGCCGAAGGCGAATTGCGTGGGATCGAAATGCCAGAACCGCTTTACCTGCTCGAACCACACCAGTGAAACGTCGGCGGCATGCTGCGTCTTCTCCACCACCTCGCGCCGGGCCGTCTCGAAGCGTTCCAGGCAGGTCGGCACATCGCCGCCGGCCAGAAAGGCCTGATGCAGGGCAATCGAATCCTCCATCGCCAGCTTGGTGCCGCTGCCGATGGAGAAATGCGCGGTCGCCTTGGCATCGCCGATCAGCACGGTGTTGCCCCGCACCCACTTGGCGCAGCGGATCATCGGGAATTGACGCCACATCGAGCGGTTCGTCCGCAGCCGGTGCCCCTCCAGCTCGTCGGCGAAGACGCCTTCCAGGAACGCGGCGGAGGCCGCCTCGTCCATCGCGCCCAGGCCGGCCCGCTCGAACGTCTCGGGGTCGGTCTCCAGCACCCAGGTGCTGGCGCCCGGCTCGTACTGGTAGCAATGGGCAATGAAGATGCCGAACTCCGTCTCCTTGAAGAAAAAGGTGAAGGCATCGAACGGGCGGGTCGAGCCCATCCAGGTGAAACGGTTCGGGCGCAGATCGATGCTGGGCTGATAGTGTTCGGCATGCGCGTGCCGGATCGGACTGTTGATGCCGTCGGCGGCGACGATGAGGTCGGCGTCAGGGAAATCTGCGGGGGATGCCTCACGGCGGAATTCCAGCTCGACGCCGAGTTCGCGTGCCCGGTCCTGCAACAGCATCAGCAAGGTGCGGCGGGAGCAGCCGCAGAAGCCGTTGCCGCCGATGCGATAGGTCGCGCGCCCGGCTGATGCGTCGGCGCCGGACCCGGCCTCCTGGTCATGCCAGGCCAGCCGGCTGGCCTGGATCTCGATGTCGTCCCAATAGGCGAAGCTGCGGGTGATGGCGCGGTAGCTGGGTTCGTCGGCATCGCGAAACGCATCCAGCGTCGCATCGGAAAACACCACGCCAAAGCCGAAGGTGTCGTCGGCCTGGTTGCGCTCGACCACGGTGATGCGCGCGCCAGGCATGTCGCGTTTCATCAGAATGGCGAAATACAGGCCGGCGGGGCCGCCGCCGATGATGGCGATGCGCATGAGGCTGTCTCCTTTCGCGGGACGAGGCGAAGGCGAATGCCGGAACCCCCGAGTCCCCGAACGTAGCGGCGCTTGCTGTTCTAACGGGAAATGTTTTAAGCTTCAACTATGTCAAGACGGCGCGCTTTGGTGGCGGGGGGCGGCACGGGCATCGGCCTGG
The DNA here is from genome assembly GCA_964244395.1 of uncultured Rhodovarius sp. Lineage (GTDB taxonomy): Bacteria > Pseudomonadota > Alphaproteobacteria > Acetobacterales > Acetobacteraceae > Rhodovarius. Next base: position 443 of record CAXTJY010000103.1, on the reverse strand, counting down.
CCTGCGCCCGCGCGCTGACCGACGCTGGCTATGCGGTGACCGTGCTGGGCCGGCGCGAGGCGCCGTTGATGGCGGCGGTCGACGCCGGCGCCGCCGAGGGGCTGGTGGTGGCCGATGCGCGGCAGCCGCCGCATCTGCACGCCGTCTCGGTGCTGGTGAACGCGGCGGGGGTGGCGGAGAGCGCACCCTTCCAGCGCACCCCGGTGGAGATGTTCCAGCGCGCGCTGGATGTGAACCTGATGGGCGCTGTGGCCCTGACCCAGGCGGTGCTGCCGGGGATGATCGCCGCAGGGCATGGGCGCGTGGTGCATGTCGCGTCCACCGCCGCGCTGCGGGGCTACGCCTACACGACGGCCTACACCGCCTCGAAGCACGCGCTGCTGGGGTTTTGCCGGGCACTGGCGCTGGAGGTGGCGACCAAGGGCGTGACCGTGAACGTCATC
>CAXTJY010000102.1:9087-9828 GCA_964244395.1 uncultured Rhodovarius sp. | reverse complement strand
CTCCAGCGTCTGCGTCAGCCCCGGCCCCAGCCAGCCCACCGGCCTCCGGCCCCAGAATTTCTCCAGCCGGTCCATCGAGCGCCCGATCATCGCCCGCTGGTCGTCCACCTTGTGGATCGGCATCTGCTCCCAGGCGTGTCCCATCGGCTCCCAGCCGGCATCGCGGGCGGCGGCGGCGACGCGCTCGTAATCGTCGCAGACGCGGGCGTTGATGGAGAGCGTGGGGCGGATGCCCAGCCGCTCATACAGCTTGAAGAAGCGCCACACCCCCACTCGCATGCCGTATTCGTGCCAGGACCAGTTCGGCACATCCGGCAACAGCACCTGCCCGGTCGGCGCCGGGATCACCTGCCGCGCCATCGGGCGCGAAATGTCCCACACCTCCAGGTTGACGATGCTCCAGAACGCCATCCGCGCGCCGCCGGGCAGCGGTGGCAACGGTGGCCGGTCGACGATGGCCGAATAGGGAATTCGGCTTCCCGGCAGTGTCTCGGTCATGGCTGTGCAAGGCGCGCCAGCGCCTCCTCCCCGGTCATCACATGGGCAAAAGCGGTCCGCAGCAGCATCAGCGCCGCGTCGTGGTGGGCGGGTCCATCCATCGTGTCCACGCAATCCTCGATGACGATCACCGCATAATCACGCGCATTGGCCGCACACGCCGTCGCCAGCACGCAGGAGTTGGTGTTGATGCCGGTGACCAGCAGCAGATTGGCGCCGAGCGCCCGCAGCCGCAAATCCAGG
>CAXTJY010000102.1:3163-9077 GCA_964244395.1 uncultured Rhodovarius sp. | reverse complement strand
CATAGGCCAGCTCCATCGCCCGGATATTGCCCGCCGTCTCGATCACCGTATCGACGCCGCCATCGGTCGCTGCCTTGATCTGCTCGACGACATCCGCGTCGGTGGCGGTGAAGCAGTCATACCGCTTCTTGGTATCGACCAGCGAATCGCCCTCGGCATGCAGCCCGGGCATGATCTCCAGCCCCGGCATCCCCTCCAGATTGTGCCGCAGCACGTTCTTCCGCGTCGCCCGCGGGTCCTCGGCGCGGGTCCGCCAGAACGGGTTCAGGGCGATCTCGTCCGCATCGCGATAGCGGGTGACGCAATGCACCACCGGCAAACCGGCGGCCCGCGCCGCATCGAGGAAGCGCCGGTTCGCCTCCACCAGGCGGGCGGCCACGGCCGGAGCGGCCGGCATCGTCGCCACCGCCGGGTCGAGATGCCCCCGATGCAGATCGATGGCCACCACCGCGGCAAGCGGCACATCCAAGCCAAAATCCGGGATCGCTGTCACCCCGCGACACTGCGGTCAGCATCCGGGGAGGTCAACGACCGCCGCGGGCCGGCCGCGCCCGTCGCGCCACGGCCGATCGCTGCCGTCACCACCTGCCATCGATCGAGGGACGCCGCCTCGAAAGCAGCGAGCCGGGCGACCCCCATCACCCCTACCCCCGCTTCAGATTCCAGAAAATCGCGAACCCCGGCACGCGGTCGCGCAGATTGGCGCGATGCGCGGTCATCGACATGTACGCGCCGACCGGGATGAAGGGGACTTCGTCCATGGCGGTGCGCTGCATGTCGCGGGCGATGGATTGTTGGGCGGGCAGGTCCGGCGCGTCGAACCAGGCGTCGCGCAGCTCCTCCAGCCGCGGAATGGTCGGCCAGCCGGGCCAGGAGTTCAGGCCGTTGCCGCGCATCGGGAAGTGGCCGGCGGGGTCCATGAAGTCGGTGCTGGAGAAAGAGGTGAGGAAGGCGCTCCAGCCGCCGCGCTCCAGCGGCTCGCGGCTGGCGCGGCGCTGCACCACGGTGCCCCAGTCGGTCAGGGCGAAGTCGAGGTTGACGCCCAGGCGGCGGAACATGTCGCCGCACACCTGGGTCATGGCCGAGGGGGCCAGGATGTCGGTGGGGCCGATCAGGCGGATGAGCTGGTTGGTGTAGCCGGCGTCGCGCAGCAGGGCCTTGGAGCGTTCGATGCTGCGCGGGCCGGTCAGCGCTTCCATCCCTGCGTCGGAGGCCAGCGGCGTGCCGGGGGTGAAGACGCCGACGCCGGTGCGGATCAGCGAGGCGTCGGTACCGACGATGGCGCTCATATAGTCGTTCTGGTCGACGGCGGGCAGGATGGCCTGGCGCATCGCCTTGTTGTCGAACGGGCCGTGCAGGAAGTTGAAGCGCAGGATGCCGGTCAACGGCAGCGGGTCGATGGGTTCCTGGTGAATGGCACGGTTCCGGCGCAGCAATTGCTGGATTTCCGGCGGCGGCTGTTCGAACCAATCGATCTCGCCGCGTTGCAGGGCGGCGGCCGAGGTCGCGGCATCGGTGATGATGTTCCACTCGACGCGGTCGAAATTCGGGATTTTGGGGCCGGCGGTGAAGCTCGGCGTGCCCTCGGGGTTCGGCACATAGTCGGCGTTGCGTTCGTACACCACCAAACTGCCGCTGTTGTATTCGCGGGCGTTGAAGCGGTAGGGGCCGCTGCCGATGGTCTCGCGGATCTGCTGGAAGGCGTCGGTCGCCGCCAGCCGCTCGGGCATCATGAAGGCGACCGGGTTCACCGGGCTGGCGAGAGCGGCGAAGAGCAGCGGGAAGGGCTTCTTCAGGCGGAAGCGCAGGGTGCGGCTGTCGGTGGCGACGAGTTCATCGAGCTGGCGGGCGAGCTGCTGGCCGGAGGGGTTGCGGCGCATCCAGCGGGTCAGGCTCTGCACGCAATCGGCCGCGGTCACCGCTTCGCCGTCGTGCCATTTCAGGCCGGGCCGCAGGGTGATGGTGACGCGCTTGCCGTCATCCTCGACGCTGTGGCCGGCGGCCATCTGCGGCCGCGCGTTGAACTGCGCGTCCAGCCCGTACAGCGTGTCGAACACCATATAGGCGTGGTTGCGGGTGACGTTGGCCGTCGTCCAGATCGGGTCAAGGCTGGTGAGGTTGGCCTGCGGGACGAAGCGCAGGATGCGCGGCGCCTGGGCCACGCCGGGGGCGGGCAACTGGGCGGTGATGGCCGTGGCGGCGCTGGCGGCCAGGAGGGCGCGACGGTTCATGGGGCGGATCCTTGAGACGGGAGGTCGCTAGCTGACACGGCTGAAAGGTTTGCGGAGCCGGCGCAGGAAATCAATCGGCAAACAGGCGGGTTTCAGCCGGCCGCGACACCAGCAGGGAGCGAATGCGCGCGGCATCGGCGTCGCTGCCCGGGTTATAGACGATCCGGTCGTCGGCAACGGGCGTTCGGCGGGCGTCACGCTCTCTCGCGCAATTGCCGGCGCGACACCTTGCCGGTGGAAGTCAGCGGCATCTCGGTGATGAACTCGATGACGCGGGGCGCCTTGTAGGCGCCAAGGCGGGCGGCGACGTGCTGGCGCAGGGCTTCGGCCAGGTCGGCGTCGGCGGAGCCGGCAGGGCGGATGAAGGCCTTGACCACCTGGCCGCGGATGGCGTCCGGCACGCCCACCACCGCGGCCTCGGCCACCGCCGGGTGGGCCATCAGCGCGTCCTCAACCTCCGTCGGGCCGATGCGGAAGCCGCTGCTCTTGATCAGGTCGTCGGCGCGGCCGCGGAACCAGAAATAGCCGTCGGCGTCGCGGACCGCGAGGTCGTTGGTGCGGACCCATGGGCCGAGGCGGGTGGCGGCGGTGCGCTCGGGCTGATTCCAGTAGCCGAGGAAGAGGGTGGGCGCTGCTTCGGTGGTAACGATCTCGCCGACCTCACCGTCCGGCACGGGGGTGCCGTGTTCGTCCACGAGTTCGGCGACGTGGCCGGGGAATTCCCAGCCCATGGAGCCCGGGCGGATTGGCCGCAACTTTTCGCAATTGCCGATCATGTGGTTCACCTCGCTCATGCCGTAGCCTTCGTTGACGACGGCGCCGAGTGTGTCGGTGATCCAGGCGATGGTGGAGACGGGCAGCGGTTCGCCGCCGGTGAAGATGACGCGCAGCGCGGTCCTCGGCGGGTCGGCAATCTGCGCCATGCGATTCAGCGCGGTGGGCATGAGAAGGGAGTGGGTGACGCCGTGTTCGGCCATGAAGGCCAGGGCGGCGCTGGGGTCGAACCGCTGCTGGCTGGTCACCACGGTGTGGCCGAATTGGAGAGCGGGATAGAGGTCGTCGATCAGGCCGGCGATCCAGGCCCAGTCCGACGGCGTCCACATCACCACCCCGGGGTCGCGGAGTTCGAGGTTGTAGAAGAGTTCGAGAGTGGCCTTGTAGCCATGCAGGATGCGGTGGGCGTGCAGCACGCCCTTGGGGTGGCCCGTGCTGCCGGACGTATAGACCAGCAGCATGGGGTCCTCGGCGGCGGTGTCCACGCAGGGGCCGGGCTCGGGCGGGTGGGCCGGCCAGTCGAAGCTCTCGCCGATCGGCAGCACGGTGTGGGTGCCGGCCGGCAGGGTTTCGGGCTGCTGGGTGATGATGAGGCGGGCGCCGGAATCGGCCATGACATGCGCCACGGTGTCTGGGCCGTAGAGGGTGGAGATGGTCGCGGCGATGGCGCCGATGCGGTAGGTGGCGAGGTGGGCGATGGCGCAGTCGGCAGATTGGCCGGCGCGGTCGCCACGGGTGACGCCATGGGCGCGCAGCAGGGTGGCGGCACGGCGAATGGCCTCGTCGAGCTGGGCGTAGGTGAAATTGCGGCCGGCGGTGGCGTCGCGCAGGGCGAGTTTGTTGGGGCTCAGCGCGGCGTGAACGCCGACGGTGTCCTGCGTGAGGTTGGCGCGTTCGGGAATGCGGATGCGCCAGCGGTTGTCTGGCAGCGGGTCCATGTCGAGGCGGGCGTATGCCGCGTTGGCGGTGCGCGATGGAAAGATGTCCACCGAACGAGGCGCGTCCGGTACGCTCGGCGCGGCCTCCGTCACGCCCGGCGCCGCAGCACCACCTGACCGTCCTCGATGCTCACCGCCGGCCCCGGCATCAGTTGGTAGCCGCGGCCGTCGCAGCTGGCGCCGGTTCTGATGTCAAAGCGGTAGTCGTGCCAGGGGCAGCGGATGACATGGCCATCCTCGATCGGCGTTTCGTCCAGCGGGCCAAGCCAGTGCGGGCAGATGGTGGAGTGCGCGACGATGTCGCCGCTCTCCAAAGCCACGACGCGAAAGGGACGGCCGCCGAATTCGGCGATGACAGGCAACGATGCCGGCGGGCCGACGAGCACTGGTTCTTGCAACGGGCGGGGCTGGCCGGCCCAGAGGCGGGCACGGGCCAGGGCGGCTTCCCGCTGCCGCATCATCACCTCGTCCTCGCTCCACAGCTGCTCGCAGCTCGCCATGTACTTGCCGGCCAGCAGTTCCACGCGCTCCGGCCGGCTTTCCGGCAAATAGTACTTCACCTCGATATCGGTGACGTGCGGCGCGCGCGGCGTGAGCTGCACCCAGAAGCGGGTGCCGGCGCCGATGCCGGATTCGGTCAGCGCGGTGTAGCGGTTGTGCTCGCGCTCCACCTTCAGGCTAAGCACCTGTTCGCGGCCGGGCTTCGCCTGGTGCTGCGTGCCATCGGGGGCCACGCCGGTCAGCGCCGCCTCGGGGCGGGAGAGGCGGACGCGCCAGCCCCAGTCGCCGGCTTCCAGCCTCTCGACCGCCGTGAAGTAGCTGTCGTGCAGCGCGGGCAAATGTTCCCAGTCGAAGACGTTCTCCAGGATGCGTTCGACGCTGGCGCCAACCTCGCGCCGATAGGTGGCGGCGAGGGTCAGACTGGGGTCCGCGGCGGTCTGTTCGGGCGTCATGTCCGGCGAATGTTCCAGAACAGCGTGGGGCCTTTCAGCACGCCAGTGATGTTGCGGCGCCACGCCGTGGGCTGGAAGAACTGGCCGAGCGGGATGTAGGGCAGGTCCTGAAAGGCCTGTGCCTGGATGCGGGCGGCGACGGCCTGTTGGGTGGCGAGGTCCGGCGCCAGCAGCCATTCCTCGCGCAGCGCCTCCAGCGTGGGCGAGTTGGGCCAGCCCACGAAGGCCGTCTCGCCCTGGGCGCGCAGGAAGAAGTTGACGCCAGGATTCATCAGGTCGAGGCCCGACAGGAAGGTGCAGACCAGGTTCCAGCCACCCTGCGCGATGGCGCCGCGATTGGCCCGTCGCTGCACCACGGTGGCCCAATCGCTGGGCACGTAGTCCACGTTCAGGCCCAGGCGGCGCAGCATGTCGGCCGCGACTTCGGTCAGCGCCTGCACCTGGGGGTAGTCGGCCGGGCCGATCAGCACGATACGCTGGTTGCCCAATGGCGCCAGCGCGGCACGGGCGGTGGCCAGGTCGCGCGGGCCAGTCAGCGCGCCCATGCCGGCCGTGCTGGCCATGGGCGAGGCGGGCGGGAAGAAGCCGATGCCGGTGTTCCACATTTCCGTGTCGGTGCCGGCGACGGCCCGCATGTAGTCCTCCTGCTGGATGGCGCTGAGCAGGGCGCGGCGCATTGCCGGGTCGTTGAAGGGCGGCTGGGTGTGGTTGAAGCGCAGCAGGCCGATGAAGCCGGTGGGGTCCGGGTTTTCGACCAGAATGTCGCGGTTACGACGTAACAGCGGGAGGAGGTCGGTGGCCGGGTATTCCCAGGAGTCGATCTCGCCGGACTGGATGGCGGCGGCGGAGGTCGCGGGGTCCGGGATGGTGCGCCACTCGACGCGGTCAATGTTCACCACCTTGCCGCCGGCCGTGCTGCTCGGCGGCTCCTGGCGCGGCACGTAGCCGGCGAATTTCTCGTAAGCGTTGCGAGCGCCGGGAACGCGCTCGGCGGCCAGGAAACGGAAGGGGCCGGAGC
>CAXTJY010000102.1:2261-3153 GCA_964244395.1 uncultured Rhodovarius sp. | reverse complement strand
CGGTGATGGGGCGCGACACGTCCTGCATCGCGATGCGCTCGGGCATGATGAAGGCGACGGGCGGCGAGGTCTTGCCCAGCGCGTCGAACAGCAGCGGAAACGGCCGCTTGAGGCGGAAGACGATGTCGCGGTCGTTCAACGCGGACAGCTCGTCGGTCAGCGCCATGATAGTCAGGCCGAGCTGGTCGCGCATCGCCCAGCGGCGGATGGACGCCACCGCGTCGCGCGCCCGCACCGGCTCACCATCATGGAAGACCAGGCCCGCCCGCAAACGCATGGTGATGAGGCGACCGCCGTCTTCGGACGAGCTGCCCTCGACCATCTGCGGCCGGGCCTGGAACTGCTCGTCCTGCCCGTAGAGCTGGTCGAAGACCATGTAGGCGTGGTTGCGCGTGATGTAGGTGGTGGTGACGATGGGGTCGAGGACCGAGAGGTCCGACGCCGGCACGAAGCGCAGCGGGCGGGTGGATTGCGCCAGGGCGGGCGCGGCCAGGAGGGTGGTGGTAGCCAACAGGACTCGTCGGTGCATGGGGATTCCGGGGTGGGTGCGAGGGGATACGGCCGGGCTGAAGTTTTGGATACAGCCGCGCGCGCACTCCACCGCGTGGCCGGCCTGGGGCCGGCCTTCCACCCGGCCTCACCCCCGCCGCAGGTTCCAGAACAGCGGCGGCTGGCCTTTCAGCATGCCTGTCAGGTTCCGCCGGTACGCCGTGGGCTGGTAGTAGCGGCCCACCGGCACATACGGCACCTCGTCGAACGCCACGCGCTGCATCTCGCGCGCCGCCGCCTTCTCGGCCGCGTCGTCCGGCGCGTTGAACCAGGCGTCGCGCTGCGCTTCGATCGCCGGGATGACGGGCCAGCCCGGCCAGGCCTGGTCGCCATGGCCGCGGAT
>CAXTJY010000102.1:0-2251 GCA_964244395.1 uncultured Rhodovarius sp. | reverse complement strand
GAGGCGTGGCTGGCCGGGTTCCAATGGTCCACGCCGGACCAGAAGGTGAAAAAACCGCTCCAGCCGCCCTGTTCCAGCGCGTTCTTGCTGGCGCGGCGGGCCACCACGGTGCCCCAGTCGGTGCTGACGAGGTCGACGTTGAAGCCCATGCGGGTGAAGAGGTCGGCGCCCACCAGGGTGGCGGCGTTGATCGAGGCGAGGTCGGTCGCGTTCATCAGCACCATCCGCGCACCCATGGCGCCGGCCGCCTGCAACTCGCGACGGGCCGCGGCCACATCTTTCTTCAAACGGTCCAGCCCGATGTCGCTGCCGCAGGGCCCTTCCGGCGCAAAGTAGCCGATATTGTCACGCCGCAGGTCGGCGTAGCCTGTCACCCCGGTCTGGCCGATCACCGCGGTCATGAAATCCATCTGGTTGATGGCGGTGATGACGGCGCGGCGCACGGCGGGGTTGTTGAACGGCGCCACGGTATGGTTGGGCCGGAAGATGCCGATCAGGCCGCTGTTGTTGATCACCTCGACGGTGATGTTGCGGTTGCGCTGCATCAGCGGGAAGAGGTCGGCGGTCGGCTGCTCCCACCAGTCGATCTCGCCGGATTGCAGCGCGGCGGAGGCGGTGGCGGGGTCGGGCATGATGTTCCACTCGACCCGGTCGAAATGGACGATCTTCGGGCCGGAGGTCATGGACGGCGTGCCCTGCGGCCGCGGCACGTAGTCCGCGTTGCGCTCGTACACCACCTTGCTGCCGGGCACCCATTGGTCGCGGACGAATTTGAACGGGCCGCTGCCGATGGCCTCGGTGATGTTGGTGAAGGGGTCTACGTTCCCTAGCCGCTCCGGCATGATGAACAGGCAGGATGTCGTGACCTTGGAGAAGGCCTCGATCATTTTCGGGAAGGGCGCGCTGAGTCTGATCTCGAAGACGCGGTCGCTGATCTCGGTCATGTCGGCGACCCGACTCATCAGCACCTGGCCGAACGCGTCGCGCCGGCCCCAGCGCTTGATGGAGGCGATGCAGTCGCGGCCGCGGACCGGTCTGCCGTCGTGGAATTTCAGGCCGGTGCGCAGGGTGAAGCGCCAGAGCAGGCCGCCGTTTTCGACGACATGGCCCTCGGCCATCTGCGGCTGGGCCACGAATTGCTCGTTCATCCCGTAGAGCTGGTCGAACACCAGGAAGGCGTGGTCGCGGGCGATGAAGGCGGTGTTGGTGAAGGGGTCGATATTCGGCAGGTTGGCGTGCGGCGAGTAGCGGATGACGCGGGCGGCGGTGGGTTGCGCCATCGCCGGGGCGGCCAAGGGGGCGGCCGCTAGGCCCAGCATCATGTCTCGACGCAGCATGGAAATCTCCCGTGAATTCCCTGTGAGATTGGCGGAAGCCGGGGGCGGCGTGAAGCCCGGAAATCAGCGCGGCGAGTGCCGTGGAGATCGCCGGGCCAAACCTGGCCAGGGCGAGCTGGGTATCAGGGCCGATGGCCGAATCCGAGCACCGGCGCCTCGCGCGTCTCCACCCACACCGCCTTCATCTGGGTGTATTCGGCCAGCGCCTCGGCGCCTGACGAGCGGCCGTGGCCGGAGGCGCCGAAGCCGCCGAACGGCACGCTCACATGAATGGTACGGTAGCCGTTGATCCAGAAGGTGCCAGCGCGCACCGCATGGGCGACGCGGTGGGCGCGGCCATGGTCGCGCGTCCACACCGCGCCGGCCAGGCCGAAGCGACTGGCGTTGGCGAGGCGGATGGCGTCGGCCTCGGTGTCAAAGCGCTGTGCCACCACCACGGGGCCGAATATCTCCTCGGTGAGCGGGGCGGCGCCCTCCGGCAGGGAATGCAGGATGGTCGGCGGCACGTAGCAGCCGCCGGCCGGGGCGGGGACGGTCAGCGCCGGGACGCCCTCGATCAGGCGGCGGACATGGGCGAGCTGGGCTGCATGCGCCAGCGGCCCCATCTCGGTCGCCTCGTCCATCGGGTCGCCGATGACGATGCGGGCCATGGCGGCATGTAACGCTTCCAGGAAGCGGTCGTGCAGGCCGGCCTCGATCAGCAGGCGGGAGCCGGCGACGCAGCTTTGGCCGGAGCCGGCGAAAATGGCCTGTTGCGCGCCCTGGATGGCGGCGGGGAAGTCGCAGTCGGCGAAGACGATGTTGGCGGATTTGCCGCCGAGTTCCAGCACGCAGGGCACGGCGCGTTCGGCGGCGGCGGCGGCAACCCGGGCGCCCACGGCCGGGCTGCCCACGAAGGTGATCTTGGCGATCTC
>CAXTJY010000101.1:9308-9839 GCA_964244395.1 uncultured Rhodovarius sp. | reverse complement strand
CAGCAGGCGACGCCCGCCGGCACCGGCGCCATGGCCGCGCTGCTGGGCGCCGAGGCGGAGCAGGCGACGGCGATTTGCGAAGAAGCGGCGCAAGGCGAGGTCGTGGAGCTGGCCAACGACAATGGCGGCGGGCAAGCGGTGATTTCGGGCGACAAGGCCGCGGTCGATCGCGCCATCGAGATCGCCAAGAAGGCGGGCGTGAAGCGCGCCATGCTGCTGCCGGTCTCTGCCCCCTTCCATTCCTCGCTGATGGAGCCGGCGGCGCATGCGATGCAGACGGCGCTGGAGGGGGCCGCTATCTCGCCGCCCAATCCGCCGCTGGTGACCAACGTCACCGCGGCCAAGGTGACGGAGCCGGATGAAATCCGGGGGCTTCTGGTGCGCCAAGTCACCGCGACCGTGCGATGGCGTGAGTGCGTGGCGGCGATGGTGGCGATGGGCTGCGACCGCTTTGTCGAGATCGGCGCCGGCAAGGTGTTGACCGGGCTGGGTAAGCGCAACGCGCCTGATGCCGCCAGCATGGCCGTTGGC
>CAXTJY010000101.1:5736-9298 GCA_964244395.1 uncultured Rhodovarius sp. | reverse complement strand
ACGCCGGCGGACATCGAAGCCTTTTTGAAGTCGCTGTGATCACGGTTTCGCTGCTGTGAGCCTGCAGATCACCGACGCGCCCAGCGACGCCGACCGGCAAGCGGTGCTGGACGGCCTGGTGGCGTTCAACCGATCCGTCCTCGGCGCGCTGGACCATGCGCCGGTGCCGCTGGCGGTATTATGGCGCGACACGGCGGGCGCGCCCGCCGGAGGGGCGATCGGCCGAAGCTGGGGCGGCTGGCTGTTCATCGAGCTGCTGCACCTGCCGGCCAATCTGCGGGGCCGCGGCATCGGGGGGCAGGTGATGCAGGCGGTCGAGGATGCGGCGCGGGCGCGCGGTTGCCAGGGCGTGTATCTCGACACCTTCTCCTTCCAGGCGCGGCCGTTCTACGAAAAGTTGGGCTATTCTGTGTTCGGAACGCTGGAAGGCATGCCGTTCGGGCATGACCGCTACTGGTTGGCCAAGCGGTTCTGAGGGCGCTGACCGGCGCCCATTCTGCATGAGATGGCCGGGGCGAGCCCGGCCATGACGATCGGGGGACTTTATGTTCAAGCTGGACGGCAAGGTGGCGCTGGTGACTGGCGCCTCATCCGGGATCGGAGTGGCCATAGCCCAGGCGCTGCATGCACTGGGCGCGCATGTTGTGCTCACCGGCCGGCGCGAGGCGGAGCTGAACGCGGTGGCCGAAGGGCTGGGCGACCGCTGCCGGGTGGTGGTGGCCGATCTGGCGGACCCCGCCGCGCCGGCCGCGCTGGTCGAGGGGGTGGAGGCCACCGAGGGCAAGCTGGACATCCTGGTCAACAACGCCGGCTTCACGCGCGACCGGCTGGCGTTGCGGATGGAGGATGCCGACTGGAACGCGGTGCTGGAGGTGGACCTCAACGCGCCATTCCGGCTGGCCCGGGCCGCCTTGCGCGGCATGATGAAGCGGCGAAGCGGCCGCATTATCTCCATCGCCTCCATCGTGGGCGTGATGGGCAACCCCGGCCAGTCCAACTACGCCGCCGCCAAGGCCGGGCTGATCGGCATGAGCAAGTCGCTGGCGCAGGAGGTGGCGCCGCGCAATGTCACGGTGAACGTGGTGGCGCCCGGCTTCATCGAGACGCCGATGACGGACAAGCTCAACGAGGCGCAGAAGGCGGCGCTGCTGGGCCGCATCCCGCTGGGCAAGATGGGCGGGCCGGCGGATGTGGCCTCGGCCGTGGTCTATCTCGCGTCGGACGAGGCGGCTTGGGTGACGGGCACGACCCTGCACGTCAATGGCGGGATGGCGATGCTGTAGGTGGGCCTCGACTGCTTCGCCGAAACGGCCTGGCGATGAAAGAGCGATGGCATCGTGGCCCGCTTGCGAGGGCAACCCTCAACCGCCGCGGCGCCCACACTCAGCCCGGCGCAGCGTAAGGCGCGAACTCCCGCACCAACTTCTCATAAATTTCGCGCTTGAACGCCACCGCCAACCCCGGCAGCTCTTCCAGCCGCGCCCAACGCCAGGCGTCGAATTCCGGATGCGGGTCCAGATCCAGGCGGATCTCCGAATCCTCGCCCTCGAACCGCAACGCGAACCATTTCTGTGTCTGGCCCCGCCACTTGCCGTGCAACGCCTTGCCGATCAGCTCCGGCGGCAGGTCGTAATCCAGCCAGCCGGGGTATTCGGCCAGCAGCAAGGCTCGGTCGGTGCCGACCTCCTCCTTTAACTCGCGCAACGCCGCCGGGTAGGGGTCCTCGCCCTCATCCATTCCCCCCTGCGGCAACTGCCAGCCGCCGGCCGCGCCCTCGGCATTCGGGAAATCCGCCCGGCGCGCCACCAGCACCAGCCCGTCGCGGCTGAACAGCACCACGCCCACATTCGGCCGCAGCAGGAGCTTCTTCACCGCGCCGCCTCCGGCCGCCTGATCATCGAAGACACGGGCGCCAGCATCACCCCCCTGCCCTCCAGACCGTCGGCCCACGCCATCACCCGGTCGAGCAGCACCGGCGTCACCTCTCCGGCGAGCCCCAACGCGGTGCCGCGCTCACGCGCCAACCGTTCCAGGATGCTGAGCTTGACGTCGATCTCGGCGCGCGTGGCCGGCTCGTCCACCACCACATCCACCGCGCGGCCCCAGGCGCGCTCCGGGCTGCGGGCGCCGGGGCGTGGGTCGATATAAAGCAGCCCGCGGCGGCGCAGATTCTCCTGCATCGCCAGGAATGGCTCGCTCAGCGCCGCGAAACGCTCGCCGCGCAGCGGCCCGAGCGCGCCCACGGCGCCGACATAGCCATGGAAGCGGCTCAACACCCACATCAGCCGGTCCTCGTTGACCGCCGGCGTGAGCCCGGTCAGCAGCGCCCGGTCGCCGGCGTCGTTCTGCGGGTGGCCCTGCGGTTCCAGCGGCAGCGACATCAGCATCTCGATGCCCCGCCCCCGCGCCTGGTCCAGCAACAAGGCCAGCCGCTGCGCATAGGGGTTGATGGCGACGGTGACCGCCGGCGGCAGGCGGGTGATCGCCTGCTCAGTTACGGCGGCGTTCAGCCCCAGCCCGCCGAGCACCAGGCCGATTCGGGGCCTTCCCTCGGCTCTGAGGTCCAAAGGGCGAGCATAGGCCCGCATGGCGGTACGGCCGTCCACGGCAATGCGCGGCACCGGCCCGTGCGGCCCGGCCTCCAACAGAAGCGGGTCCGCCGGCGGGATCGTGGGGGCGGGGGGCGGCCCTTCCAGCACGGGGGACGGGGCCGGGAGCGGGGTGGCCTCGGCGCTGGGGGTCGGCGCCGCCTCCACCACCAGCAGGGGCGGCAACGGCCCCAGCATGGCCAGCAGCAAAGCGGCCATGAGTACGCAGCTCAGCACCGCCGCCCAAGCCAGTCCCAGCCAGCGCCAGCCCGAGCCGCTGCCCGCAGGCTTCGCCGAGACCGCGACGGCGCTCAATTCAGCGCTGCGCGCGCCGCTGCAGGTTGGTGCCTGCCGGCATGGCACGCAGCAACACCAGGCCCTGCTGCAGCTGGAAATCGGTCTCCGGCCGGGTCAGGTCCAGCGCCGGTGCGCCCTCGGCCGGTTCGCGCACGATGCGCTCGACCAGGCCCGCGGGCAGGTTCAGCGGCGGCGGCGCCACATTGGCCGGCGGCTGCACGCCGCCCTCGTTGCGCAGGGAGCGTCGCAGATCGGCCTCGCGTTCGCGGGCCTGGGTCGCGGTGGCGTCCTGCCGGGTCGCCCGCACCTCGATGTCCGGCTCAATGCCCGTGCTCTGGATCGAGCGGCCGGAGGGGGTGTAATAGCGCGCCGTGGTCAGCCGGATGGCGCCGTTCGGCCCCAGCGGCATGACGGTCTGCACCGAGCCCTTGCCGAAGCTGCGGGTGCCCAGCACCACGGCGCGCCGGTGATCCTGCAACGCGCCGGCCACGATCTCGCTGGCGCTGGCGCTGCCGGAGTTGATCAGCACGACCACAGGCAGGCCGCCGGTGATGTCGCCGTTGCGGGCGTTCCAGCGCTGCGCATCCTCGTTGCGCCGCGCCCGGGTGCTGACGATCTCGCCCTGGTCCAGGAAGTCGTCGGTCACCTGCACCGCCTGATCCAGTAGCCCGCCCGGG
>CAXTJY010000101.1:0-5726 GCA_964244395.1 uncultured Rhodovarius sp. | reverse complement strand
GCAGGTCCAGGATGATGCCGCGCAGCGCGTTGCCGCCGGTCTGCCGCAGGCTTTGCACCGCCCGGCGCATCGCCGTGTCGGTCTGCTCATTGAAGGATGAGAGGCGGACATAGCCGACATCAGTGCCCTCCATGCGGAAGCGCACGACCTGGGGCCGGATGACCTCGCGGGTGATCGACAGGTCTATCGGCCGTTCCGCGCCCTCGCGCCGAATGGTGATGCGGATGGCGGTGCCGCGCTCGCCGCGCATCTGCTCCACGGCTTCCTGCAGCGTCAGGCCCTGCGTCGTGGTGTTGTTGATGTGGGTGATGAGGTCGCCGGGCTTCACGCCGGCGCGGGCAGCGGGCGTCTCATCGATCGGCGAGATCACCTTGATGTAGCCGTTCTCCTGCGTCACCTCGATACCCAGGCCGCCGAACTCGCCGCGGGTCTGCACCTGCATGTCGCGAAAATTGCGCGGGTTGAGGTAGGAGCTGTGCGGGTCGAGCCCGGTCAGCATGCCGTTGATGGCGTTTTCCACCAGGTCGCGGTCCTGCACCGGCTCGACATACTCGGCGCGTACCCGCTCGAACACGTCGCCGAACAGGTTGAGCAGCCGGTAGGTCTCGGCCCGGCCGCCGCCCTCCTGCGCCCATGCCCCCACAAGGGGCCCCACGACGATCCCCGCCGCGAAGGCGCCGGCGACGAGGGCGGTGGTGCCAAGCTTGGCGCGGATGGGCATGCAGAATTCCTCAGCAGCGGACGGGGAATGGCAGTTCGGAGGCCAGGATGTGGCGGTTGGGCAGCACTCCGCAACCTCCATACTCCAGCCGAAGCATTGTTGCATCGTCAAGAAATGTAGCGCCTGCCTGCGAACGGGGCTGTTGCAGCCCCTACTACCCTTCCTCGACCTGCGGCTCCAGGCCCAGGGCTAGGGCCACCGCCTCCAGCCGGCGCAGCACCGAATCGCCGGGGAAGACCCCGCTTTCCGCCGTCAGCCGCAGAATCATGCGGCGCGGCTCGCGCCGCAGAGGGTTGACCCGCAGCAGCGCGGCCACGCCGCCTGAAAGGGTGAAGGCCAGGCGAAGGGCGGCGCCCAGAATCTCCGCCCGCCGTACCGCGGTCGCGCTCAGCAACGCCCGGGCCTGGGCCAGGAAGGGGGCGGTGGGCTCGGCCTCGTAGCGCAGCGCCACCGTCAGGGCGAGAAAGGCGCGGTCGTGGTGGTCGAGCCCAACGCCATGCTGGCGCAGCACGCGGAAGAAGCTTTGCTCGGCGCGGTATTCCGGGTGGTCGTGACTGCCGATGTCGCCGATCCGCGTGGCGGCCACCAGCAGGCCGTCCTCGAACTCGCCGGCGCCCAGCGCCAGCGGCGCCAGCCAGGTTTCCAGCGCCGGCGGAAAGTCGAGGTTGCGGCCCCAGGCCAGGGCCATCTCGTCGGCTGCGGCCAGCAACGGGTCGGCGGCGCGGATGTCCGCCGGCAACTGCCCGGCATACCAGCCCTCGCGCAGCCCGTTGGCGCTGAAGACGGCGCGACCCGCGCCGGTGCTGCGCAACAGCCGGCGCAGCACCACGGCGGCGAAAGGCAGGTCGGCCAGGCGCTTCATCGGCGCGGCGGGCATCCGCTCCAGGGTACGGCGATTGGCGCCCATCACCACCCCCGCCAGGTCGCGCGCCTCCTCCCGCCGGATGGCGTAGTGGTGGACGATGGCCAGCGGATAACCGGTCTGCGCCATGTGCATCCGCGCCAGGGCGCGGAAGGTGCCGCCGACCGGGAACAGGTCGGCCCCCGCCGCCTCCTTCAGCCACGGCAGCTTCGCCAGTTCGCGTTCGACGATGCCGCGCGCGCGGGTGACATCGCCATCGGCCCGCTCGCTGAGGCGAATGGTGCCGATGGGCAGCGACGCCGCCTGCTCAATCACGCCGCCGCGCAGCCGCACCAGCTCCAGCGAGCCGCCGCCCAGATCGGCCAGGACGCCGTCGGCGGCGGCGAAGCCCAGCAGCAACCCATCCGCCGACAGTCTGGCCTCCGCGTCGCCGGACAGCACCTCGATGGACACGCCGGGCATTACCGCGTGAAGCGCCTCGATGAAGTCGGGCCCGTTGGATGCATCGCGCACCGCCGCCGTCGCCAACACCTGCAGCGGCTCCGCCCCCATGCCGCGGGCGATGGCGTGGTAGCGCCGCAGCACGGTCATGGCGCTGGCGATCGCCGCCTCGTTCAGGCGCCCCGTGGCGTTCAGCCCGCGCCCCAGACCCAGCACCGCCTTTTCGTTGAAGATGGCGCGCGGGTTGCGGCCCAGCCCCTCGAACACCACCAGGCGCACCGAATTGGAGCCGAGATCGACGATGCCCAGCCGTGCCGGCCGGGTACCCTGGCCCAGGCCGAGGCTTGTGGCTGTGTCCAAACGGGTCAGTCCTGGTTGATGCGGTCCTGCCGGGCGCGGCGGACGGCGGGGCGTGCGGGCCGGCTGAGTGCCGAGCCGCGGCCGGAGAGGGAGGGGTTGGTCATGAAATACTCATGCGCGGATGCCGGGGTATCGGATGGCGCGCGCCGGGTCCAGCCGCCATCCGCTCCGAGATCCCAGCTTTGCAGATCGTCCTTGAGGTTGGTCACCATGATCTGGTCGAGGATCTGGGCGTGGACGGTGGGGTTGGCCACGGGCACCAGGGTCTCCACCCGCCAATCCATGTTGCGCGCCATCCAGTCGGCGCTGGAGATGAAGACGCGGGCCCGCCGGCTGGGCATTCGGTGGCCGTTGCCGAAGGCAGCGATGCGGCTGTGTTCGAGGAAGCGGCCGACGATGGATTTGACCCGGATATTGTCGCTAAGGCCCGGTACCCCCGGCAGCAGGCAGCAGATGCCGCGGATGACGCATTCTACCCGCACGCCGGCCTGGCTGGCGCGGTAAAGCGCCTCGATCAGCGCCTCATCCACCAGGCTGTTCATCTTCAGCCAGATGGTGGCGGGACGGCCCTCCCCGGCATGGCCGATCTCCGCCTCGATCAGCTCCATGAGGGTGGAGCGAATGGTCAGGGGCGCGAAAGCCAGCGCCTCCATCGTCTCCGGCTTGGCGTAGCCGGTCATGTAGTTGAACAGTTTTTGGGCGTCGCGCGTCAGCGCCGGGTCGGCGGTAAAAAAGCTGAGGTCGGTGTAGATGCGCGCGGTGATCGGGTGGTAGTTGCCGGTGCCGAAATGGGCGTAGCTGCGCAGCGCCGCACCCTCCCGCCGTACCACCAGCGACACCTTGGCGTGCGTCTTCAGCTCGACGAAGCCGTAGACGACCTGGACGCCGGCGGCTTCCAGCTCCCGCGCCAGAGCGATGTTGCGCTCCTCGTCGAAGCGCGCCTTCAGCTCGACCATGGCGGTGACGCTCTTGCCGGCCTCGGATGCCTCGATGAGGGCGCGGGCGATGGGGCTGTCGCGGCTGGTGCGGTACAGCGTTTGCTTGATGGCGATGACCGACGGGTCGCGCGCCGCCTGGCGCAGGAACTGCACCACGACGTCGAAGGATTCGTAGGGGTGGTGGACGACGATGTCCTTGGCCCGGATGGCGGCGAAACAGTCACCGCCGAAATCCAGCACCCGCTCGGGGAAGCGCGGCGTGTAGGGGGTGAATTGCAGGTCCGGCCGGTCGTCCACGATCAGCGCCGCGAGGTCGGAGACGCCCAAAATGCCATCCACCACGAAGGTTGAATTCGGGTCGGCGTCCAGCTCCTCGGCGACGAAGGCGATCATGTCGGCCGGCATGCGGGCGTCCACGGTCAGGCGGATGGCGCGGCCGCGGCGGCGGCGTTTCAACGCACTTTCGTAGCTGCGCACGAGGTCCTCCGCCTCCTCCTCGAACTCCACGTCGGTATCGCGGATGAGGCGAAACATGCCCCGCTCGGCGGGAATGAAGCCGGGGAACAGGCGGTGCAGGAATAGCGCTACGGTGTCGTCCAGCAGGATGAAGCGGATGCGGCCCGCATGGCCCTCTTCCGCCGGCAGGCGCACGAAACGGCCGATCTGCGGCGGTAGCGGCAGCAGCGCCCGCATCATGCCGCCATCCTCCTCGCGCACCAGCTTCAGCGCCATGCAAAGCGACAGGTTGGGCAGGAAAGGGAAGGGATGCGCCGGGTCCACCGCCAGGGGCGTGAGCACCGGGAAGGCGCGGTCCATGAACCAGGCTTCCAGCCAGGCAAGGTCCGCATCGGTCAGCTCCTCCGGCTCGGCGACGTGGAAGTCGGCGCGGCTCAGCAGCTCGCGCAGTTCGCGCCAGATCGTCTGCTGCATGTCCACCAGCCGCTGGGCGTGCAGCTGGATGTCGTGCAACTGCTGCGTCGGCGTCTTGCCGTCATGGCTCAGCGTGGTCACTCCCGCCCGCTCCTGCCCCACCAGCCCGGCGACGCGGACGGAGTAGAACTCGTCGAGGTTGGAGGCCGAGATGGCGACGAAGCGCACCCGTTCCAGCAGCGGGTGGCGCGGGTTTTCGGCTTCTTCCAGAACGCGGGTGTTGAAGTCGAGCCAGGAGATTTCCCGGTTGATGAAGCGCGGTAGGGCTTCGGTCGCGATCGGCGCAAGGGTCTGAGCTTCGGACATGGGGAGGAGTCTAGCGCAGGGCGGGGGTAGCTGGCACGAGGGATGTGAAGCGCCTCAAAAGCGTCATATGGCGGCCGGCCGGGCGGGCGCCGCAATGGGCAAGAGCGTGGCAGCACCCCATTGCAAGGACGGTGGGCCCTTCACGCGGCGAAATGTTCGCGCAGGACGGCCAGGACGGTCACGCGGTTCAGCCGGCCGGCGACCAGCGCGGCCTGGTCCAGCCGCGCGGCGGCCTCGGCAATGCTGGCGGCGTTGCGCGGCAGATGCAGCAGAAGCAGGGATTGCAGGGCGGGCGCCACCGCCAGTTGCCGGTCGGCGAGCTGCTTGGCCAGCACGGCGGCCAGCAGGGCGTCCGAGGGCTCATCGATGGCGGCGGTGGTGGTGGCGCGCAGCCGGCTGACCAGGTCGGGCGGTGCCGCGTGCCAGCGGGACGGCGCGGCACGGCCGACGAGCAAGAGCGGCTGCCGGGCCTCGCGCGCCGCGTTCAATGCGTGGAACAAGGCCACGGGGTCGGGCACCATGTCGGAATCGTCGATCACCGTGCCGGTGGCGGGGGCTGGCGGCAGGCCTCGCAGGGCGGTGCCGGCGATCAGAGTCCAGCCCCGGGCGCCGGCCAGAACATGCGCCAGATGCGTCTTGCCAGTGCCGGCCGGGCCGTGCAGCGCCAGCCTGCCGTCCGGCCAGATTCCAGGATCGGCCAGGAAACTGCGGGCCGCCTGGTTGCTGACATCGGCGACGAAATCCGCCGCGCTGAAGGACGCCGTGGCGGCCAGAGGCAAGGGCAGCTGGCGCGGTTCAGGAATCGTAGTGTGTCCCGCGCCAGAAGCCGCCCGGCGTCCCGGCCATGGCGTGCAGGCCGGTGCGGTCCAGCGCCAGGCGTATTTCGCGGGCCGCATCGTCCAGCACCACGCCCTCCTCCACGCTGCGCACGGCGCGGCCGGCCATCAGGATGCGGCCGCCCACCATCACCGTGTCCACATCCGCCGCATTGGCGAAGCAGATGAGGCGGTAGAGCGGCATGTCGGGCGGGTAGAGATGGGCTTTCCGCATATCGACCAGGGCGATGTCGGCGCGCTTGCCAGGCTCCAGGCTACCGACCTCGGCGTCCATCCCCAGGGCCCGGGCGGCGTCGATGGTGACCATCACCAGCGCCTTGCCCGGCGGCAGG
>CAXTJY010000100.1:0-9842 GCA_964244395.1 uncultured Rhodovarius sp. | reverse complement strand
CGGCAAGGCGCGACTTGCCAGCACCTATCGGTGGGCGCGGCGGAACGCGGCGCGGCTGGCGCGTCGGGGCATCGCTCAGTGACCGATCCGAAGATCGCTGACCCGCCGCCCGTGTCGTTCGCTGAGTTCCAGGCCCTGAAGGCCGCTCACGCTGCCCGCGTCACCGAGCTCCTCGAGGCGAACAATCGGGAGGTGGAGCGGCGGCGCGCGGCGGAGACGAGGGCCCGACAGCCCATCCGGTGGTGCGCCGAGCGGGCCAGGAATCATCTGATTGGTGTCGGCATCCACAGCACTCGATACGCCGAGGGTTTCGACGCCGGAGTCATGGCGGTCGTGCAGGACCTCGAGGGCGAGGCCTCGACATGATTCAGGACGCCGTCCCGGCCCACGACCCTGGCGGCCTCGTCCGCATGGCGCTGCAGGGCGACGTCGCCGGCGACGCCGTCATGTCGGATTGCGGCCGCTACCGACCTCTTCTGACGCGCCGTTGGGGCGAAGGCCCGCCGCTCTGCTTCATCGGCATGAACCCCAGCACGGCCGACCATACGGTCGATGACCCCACGGTGCGGCGCGAGATCGGCTTCGCGCGCCGCGAAGGGTGCGGGTCCTATCAAAAGGCCAACGTCATGGACTACCGGGCCACCAGCCCGCAGGCGCTCCTGCGGCCCGGCGTGGAGCCGCGCTCGGACCTAAATGTCGGCTACATCGTCCAGATGGGTTGGCTGGCGAAGCACCAGGGCGGGTGCGTCGTGCTGGCCTGGGGCGTGCTGCCGCCCGGCTTCCGCCGCTATGCCGACGAGGCGCTGGAAGCCCTGCGGGAAGTCGGCGTGCCGCTGTTCTGCCTGGGGCGAACGAAGGACCTCTCTCCCAAGCACCCCCTGTATCTGCGATCCGACACGCCGCTCGAGCCCTGGGGCGGGGTGACGGCATGACGTGTTCGGCCGAGCTGCGTGCTGAGGGCCGAGCAGCGCCCCGGACCTGCCGGGACTGCGGCCTTGGGCCCTGCCTGCGAGCCCCCGCGGTCCAGTTCTTCGAGATGAAGTTGAGGCGCTTCAACATCCCGCCGGGCGGCATCGGGACTGCCGCGGTGTTGGACTGCGGACTCTGCAATTCGACCATCTCCGGCATGGGCGGCCCGGGGGAAGGGGCGCTCTGCGAGCCCTGCGGCCGCGACCTGGCGGCCGGCCGGCTGCGTGGCGCTGTGGTGCGCACACCTGATCAACCCAAGGGGACAGCATGACCGAAACGACTTTCCAGTCTCGCGTGAAGCCATGGCTCGACCAGTGCTTCGGCGCGGAGATCGCCATCGATAAGGTCGAGCGCAATCACCGCTTCCTGGAGGAGGCGCTCGAGTTGGTGCAGTCGTGCGGCTGCACGGCCAGCGAGGCGCATCAGCTGGTCGATTACGTCTATGGCCGGCCAGCTGGTGAGCCACACCAGGAGGCCGGCGGCGTGATGAACACGCTGGCGGCGCTGTGTCTCGCCCAGGGGTTCAGCATGCACGACGCGGGCGAGGTCGAATTGGCCAGGGTCTGGACGAAGGTCGAGGCCATCCGGGCCAAGCAGGCAGCGAAACCGAAGCACGGCCTGCTGCCGGGGCCGAGTGAGCCGGCGGACCGGGCAACCCGCATCAGCGTGGTAAAGGGTGATCCGGGCTACTGCGAGGCGCCTTTCGTCTGGCGCACGCGGATCTTCCTGGACGGCGCTGAGGTGAAAGGGGTGGTGACGGCCGATGAGGTCGCGGGAACGATCCGCCGGATAGCCACTGATGCCCAGGGTCGGTTCCGCTTCGACGAAGTCAACGGCGAAGCCGTCTATGAGGACCTCACCGGTACGGTCCGGATCGAGATACCGCCCAATGCCGGCCCGAGCGCCACCTGATGGCCTGCCGGGCCTGGCTGAAGAGCAGGGGCTACTGGGCGCCGCTGGTTTGCCACGAATGCGGCAGGGGGAAGGTCGGGGACTGCCCGCGGCACCGCGCGTCTCCGGCCGTATCCGCCCCGCCGCCGTCGGCGCCTCAGGTGCGCCAACCCAATTCGCTCAAGCCGACAGAGAGTTCGCGATGACCAAACTCCTTACCGCCGCTCAGGTCGTCGCCGAGGATCGGGGTTCCGGCTGGCTTCAAACCGCCACCGGCGGCCAGTTCTGGCCCCTCGACCCGCGGCCCGAAGAGGTCAAGCTGGCCGACATTGCACACGCGCTGGCAATGAAGTGTCGCTACGGGGGCCATTCTCGGGGCTTCTACAGCGTGGCGGAGCATTCCGTCCTGCTGAGCCGCCTGGTTGCGCCGGAGAACGTCCTGTGGGCGCTGCTGCACGACGCGGCCGAGGCTTACCTGGCCGATATTCCCCGGCCAGTGAAGCAACTCCTGCCGGGCTGGAAAGCCATAGAGCATCGGGTGCAGGCCGCGGTGTGTGAACGCTTTCTCCTCTCGCCCAGGCAGCCCGATGAGGTGACGCGGCTCGACTGGGCCATCACGACCGACGAGAAGGCCGTCCTGATGCCGGGCGATCTCGAGTGGGCCGGCCTTGCGCCGCCGACCGGGGCGCGCATCGAGTGCTGGGCGCCCGAGCGGGCCCGGGCCGAATTCATTCGGCGCTTCGTGGAGCTTAGGCCCATGCAGCCCTACGCCTTCACGCGCGACATGGATGGCAGACAGGCCTTCTGTGTCGTCGAACTGATGGATGATCAGGACGCGGTCCAGAACGCCCTCTGCAACCCCGGCACCCTGAAGGTGGAGGACATGCACGGCAACGTCGTGTGGCGGCTGCAGTGACGATCCGCGAGCGCTTTGACGAGCGCCTCGGCGACCTCGTGAGGTTCGTCGACCGATCGCACGACGTCCTACCACCTGAAGTCATCCGGCTGACCGAGAGGCTGCGGGACGCCTGGCGGGAGACGGAGCATGGCGGGCTCGCGATGCCGGACGAGGAAGGGGAGGGCGAGGATTGATGGAAGAGGCTCCCTGCCCCGCGCCCCACACGGACCCGTCCAACCCCTACGCCATCCCAGGCCCGGCCGAGCCGTGGCGAGACGCCGTCGTGGAGGCCATGATGATCTGGGATATGTGGCCCGAGGACGGCGAGGCGCCCAAGGCGGCGCTGAACCGGCTGATCTGTTTCGAGCAGGAGGTGGCGCTGGATCCGCGCGCGTCGGCGAAAGCCCAGGCGCTGATCGACCAGGCGAAGGCCGAGGCGGTGGGTGGTGATTCCACTGATCCGATTCACGAATGGTTCAACCTCACCTACGCCTCCTACCTGACGGTTCCGCGCTCCGTCCTGCAATCCATGCCGATCCCTTGGCAGCGCCGCTTCGTCGCCCTGCTGCATGAGATGGGGGAGGTTTGCATCCGATACGGGCTCGACCTCGATGGCCGGGAGGTGCGGATGCGCGGGAAGGACGGGCGCATGCTGCCAGATCCGCTGGCCGACTATGAGCGCGGCCGGCGCCGACTGTTTGGTCCGGGTAATGAGGCATGGTGAGGTTCGAGCAAGCGAGGCGGCTGCTGGCCGGCATGCAGCGCGCTGAGCTGGCGGAGATCATCCGCACGCTGCGCGCAGCCGAGGGGGATGGCGTGCGCAGTGAGTATCAGCGTCACCGGGCCATCTGGCTTGGCGATCTTGCCCGCGCGATCGAGACCGACCTGTGATGTCACGCCCGCACCCCATCCCGCTCGCTGCCCTGGAATCCTGCGTCGCGATCGTTGGCCGCAGCGGCTCCGGAAAGACGACCGCGGCCCGCGGCGCCGTCGAGGGCCTGCTGGATGCCGGCCGCCAGGTGGTCATCATCGACCCGACCGGCGCCTGGTGGGGTCTGCGCGCCGCCGCGGACGGCAGGGGCGTTGGCTTCCCCATTCCGGTGCTGGGCGGCGACCATGGCGACGCCCCGCTGCCGCCCGATAGCGGCGACCAGGTGGCCGCGCTGATTGTGGAGCACGGCATGTCCGTGGTGCTGGACACCAGCCTGATGACCATGGGCGAGCGCCGGCGCTTCTACATCGCCTTCCTGGCCCGGCTCCAGCAGGACAACCGGGTGCCGCTGCACCTGATCGTGGACGAGGCCGACGAGCTTGCGCCGCAAAAGCCCGGTCCCGACCAGACGCTGGTGCTTCACCACATGGAGCGAATCGTGCGCCGCGGCCGCGTGCGCGGCTTCCGGCCCTTCCTCATCACCCAGCGGCCGGCCGTGCTGAACAAGAATGTGCTGTCGCAGGCAGGTCTGCTGATCGCCATGCAGCTGACGGCCAGCCAGGACCGGGCCGCGATCGGCGGCTGGATCGAAGGGCAAGGCGATCGGGCCGAGGCCAAGGCCATGCTGGACAGCCTGCCGAAGATGGCCCGCGGCGCGGGGTGGCTATGGTGGCCCGAGAAGGGCGGGCCAGAGCGGGTCGCCTTTCCGCTCGCCCGCACCTTCGATTCCGGCGCCGCGCCGGTCGCCGGCACCGATGTCACGGCACCCACACTCGGCAAGGTGGATATGGCCTGGCTGCGCGAGGCGTTGGCACCGAAGGAGGAGGCGGTGGCCGGCGACACAAAGGCAGGCGGCCAGGCGATGGCACGGCTGCGCGAGCGGGTGGCGGAGCTGGAGGCAGAGCTTGTCATTCTGAGGGCGAATGGGCATCGCCACGCGGTCGACATCGGCCAAACGGCTTCGGCCCTTGCTGCCCTGATGTCGGGGGAGGCTCCGAATCCGAGCCCCAAGTCCCAGCAGGTCCTGCGGTCGGCGCCAGCGCCAACACCACCAGCGCCGGCAGCGACGCCTGCACCGCGCCAGCCCGCGGCGAGCGGTCCCGCGGCCCGCGGCCCCGAGCTACGGATCCTCGGCGTGTTGGCTCAGCGGTCACCAGCGCGGTTCTCCGAGGCGCAGTGGGCCAGCCTCTCGAACATGAGCCGTAAGGGGGGCGCCTGGGCGACCCACCTGTCGAAGTTGCGGAAGGCGGGATGGATCGAGAAGGTCGGCGGGCTCTTCGGGGTAACCGAATCCGGATTGGCCGCGGCGGGCGTGCGGCCAGGGCGTCCCGCCACCGTGGCGGAGCGACGTGCCGACTGGGCGCGCGCCCTGGGCGTCGGGCCGGCCCAGGTCATCGAGGCGCTGCGCCGCGCCGGGAGCGCTGGACTGGATCGCGAGACCCTGGCCGCTCGGCTCGGCATGTCGGCCGCCGGCGGTGCGTTTGCCGAGAAGGTCTCGGCGCTCCGAAAGAACGACCTGTTGGCCACGGGCCGGGGCGGAGTGATCTGCCTCATCCCGGATCTGTTGGGGGATTGAGGATGGAAGCACGAGACCATGCCTGATCTTCGCCATACCCAGGCGTTCTGGATCGTCCGCCAGGCCGTTCGGTCGACGCGGCGCGACCACCCAGCGTGGATTTTACCGCCCGCCCTGGAGACCTCGGTCGCCAAGCGGGCTGCAGGAACGCTCCTGGCTCACGTCAGGGCGTCGGCGGCTCAGCTGTCGCGTGGAGGGGCGGATGGTGGATCTTCACATCCCCCCATGGCCGCCGGAGGCTCGAACCCGCTGGCGGCCAGGGGGCGAGTTAGCAATGCTCGCCCCCAACCGCCCCAGCTCACCGTCCTGTTCGGCGCCCTGGGCGCCATGGCCCGCGAGGCGCGGCGCACCGATGCCGCACGGCACGACACGCTCGTAGAGGTGCTGCGCTTGGTCGGGGCGGCGAAGGCGGGGCGGTTGCGCCGACCGTCGCGCCTTGCCGTTAGGGGGCTCCTCACCACCCGCGCCGAAGGAGGCGATGATGAGTAGGTCTGGATATACCGACGATTTCGACGACAACTGGCAGCAGATCATGTGGCGAGGCCAAGTTGCCAGCGCCATTCGTGGCAAGCGCGGCCAAGCGTTCCTTCGCGAGATGATTGAGGCTCTGGACGCAATGACGGAGAAGCGACTGATCGCGCATGACTTGATCAAAGAGGGCGAAGTCTGCGCCATCGGAAGCGTTGGCGCCCAGCGCGGCGTGGATATGCAGCCGCTTGATCCGGAATATCCAGAAGCCATTGCGGCGACGTTTGGCATTGCCACTCCGCTGGTTCGCGAGATCGAGTTCCTGAACGACGAGGCGGCTTTCTACACCGAAACGCCCGAACAGCGCTGGAGCCGCATGCGCGACTGGGCTCAGCGGATGTTGAAAGACCCCACCCATGACTGACCCCACCAGCACCACCCCGGCCGGCGTGGATACGCGACACGAGGATTTCAACGAGGATTTCTATGAAGCGACCGGCATCGTTCTCGGTGATGCCGGCGTGAACCTAGCCCTCGCCGCCGGATGGAAGACACCCACCCAGCACGACGCCGAAGTCCAGGCCGAGCGCGACGCAGCCAATGCCCGGGTGGAGGCGGCGGTGAAACAGGCAGTCAACCGGGAGCGGGCGCGATGGGCCTTCCGGGTGGGCTTCGACTACGTGCCAACCGGAGAGCGCGTAGAAGTGGCGTTCAACACGCTGTCTGCTGCGCAGCATTTTGTGACGATGGCCCGCACCAGCGCCGAGACGGTGGACATCATGGTCGGCTTATCGACGCCAGAGTTCACCGAATTGACCAGCCTCGACAGTCGAGAATCCGTCGATGTGCGCGAATTTCTGGCCGCCCTCCAACCCCCGCCCACCATGCCCGCAGTGCCGAGCGTGGATGCGGCGGTGGCTAGCGTCACGGAAGATCAGATTGACCACATGGTGCGCCGCTTTCTGATGTGGCGGCTGCCCGGCGATTTCGCGCCAGACAACGGCGTCACCTTCACGCCGCACCCCAATGGACCGACCTATTCATGGCCTGTCGGGACCAACCTGCTGACGTTTGAGCAGGCCAAGGCGATGGTCCTGCACATATTTGAAACCGCAGCCATCCGCGCCCGCTCCGTCGCGCTTCCTGACGCGAAGGAGAGCGGGGCATGACGCACGCACCTGAGACTGTGGAGCGCTTGGCCGCCTACTGCGACGACTGGTGTCTGCGATTGATGCCGGCTGAATCAGCGGTGATGCGCCAGATAGCTGCGTCGCTTCGATGCCTTGCCGCCCAACGCGACGCGGAACTGACCAGAGCGACCCGATACGCCCGTGAGTTGGTGAAGGTCTCGGACGCGCGCGTCCGCATGGCAAACCTTATCCAGCAGCTTCACCGGATAGCTGTTGAGAGCGGCTCCATCGCGGTGCGGGCGTATGACAGCGCGTCCGAAGGCTGCGCGCCGAGAAAGAACCCTTACCCAGGCAATCACACGGCCGAAACTTGGGCGATAGTCGCGGCGGCCTCCTACGAACGCGCGAAGGACCTTCCCGATGATTGAGCACGATACAAGCTCCTTGCTGGAAGTGACGGAACTGTTCGCCAGTGCGTTCTACGGGTGCGAGGGCAACACCCTGGAAAGCATCAACGCGGGTATCAACGCCCTCGCCCAAGCCGGGCTGCTAGCGCCGGCGGGGAGCGATGTGCGGAGGGATGCTCTGCGTGAGGCAGCGCGCATTGCTGAGGGTTGGGAGTGTCAAGCAGGCGGCAACGACTATCAGACCAACGGCAACGGCAGATTTTGGGATGCGGACACAATCTATCACCAGGGCAGAATGGACGCCGCCGCTCAAATCCTCGCCCTCCTCGACCAACCCGCCGCAGCCCCCGCGCCAGTGTCGGTGCCGGATGGGTGGATGCCGATTGAGACGGCGCCGAGGGATGGGACGGAGTTGCTGCTGTGGTTTAGGTGGGAGAGCCTGGGTTTACGGCCTGACGGCACCCCTTATGGCGGCGTGTTCCATGCAAAGTGGTGGTGGCCGGATGACGGCGAAGATGGGTGGGTAGATCCGCACGACTTCGAGCGGATCGGCGACAATCCCACGATGTGGCATTCGGCCCCCGCCCCACCGCGCGCTGGCATGGGGGAGGGGTGAATGGAGCGCCCGTGGAGAGACCGGCTGAGAGCCATTCGTGCGACCGACGATGATGAGCACGACCGCCTGAGCGAGGCTTACGATAACGACTGGAAGGCCGCCTACTGCGCGGAGTTTCGGCGCTTCGCTGCGGGGCGCGGCTGGTCGCAGGAGAACATCGACAGCGGCTGGCTGGACGATATGCCGGAAAGCGCCATCGGTTGCTATGAGCGCGGCGCTGACCCCACCGACTGCGCGCGGCGCGACGTTCCTGATTGTGAGGGCGAGGAATGACCCCCGACCCCGACGCCGAGAAGATCGCGAAGGCGTTGACCCCGGCGCAGCGGAAGGCGCCCTACGTCATCATCAACGATACTGATCAGCCGTGCCCGAACATGGTCTGCCAATGGATCGAGGGCGTGGGTTACTGCTATCTCGATAGGCGCGGCACCAAGCCGGATCACGACGGAATGCGCGGACTTGAGGCGACACCCGTTGAGGCGTTCGGCTTTGTCTGGACCAATAATCGGGATCGCACCGTCAGTTTCTATCGGGCCACCATTCCCGTGACGGCGACATACAGCGATGGCGAGCCCCGTCAGTGGCAGCATCGAGCCGATAGTTTTGAGTTCCAACGCCTAACCCGCGCCCGCGTGCGCGCCGTTCTGGCGCTGGAGGCGACGTGATGGTTGGGCAGTGTGCTTACTACCCGGCTTACTCCTCACGCTGCGGACTGTCGGCAACCAACGGCGAGTTCTGCGAAAACCACGCGGGCAATCGGTGCTGCGTCTGTCAGCAGCAGGCGTTTTCAGAGTGCAATCACACCGGCCAATTTGTCTGTGGCGCACGTCTCTGCCGCCAATGCGAAGGGTGGGAAGATCAGGCGAAGCCTTCCGGCGCATGGGGCTTCATGAACCACAGCCATCGTCGGAAGCTGGCATGCGATGCGGTGCGGCTAGACCCACGCGGTAAGCCGATCATTCGCGTCCCGGCAGGCCAATCGTCGGAACCCACCCCATGACGGCGCACCCAGAGACGGGCGGCGATGCGGTGCGGGTGGCGCTGGACGAACCAATCCGCGACCTGTGGCGGCGTGCTGAGAAAGGGGCTGCCGAAGCGAAATGGTGGCGAGAGCATCTGTCCGGAATGGAACGATATTCCGAGCAGCAGCGGGCCAGCGTGAGGAGGCGGATAGCCAATCATGATCGCTGCGCTGCTTCGTTTTCCACCGGGGCCGAACTGCTCGCCGCCGTCGAGCAGGCGCGGAAGGAGCGGTGATGCCTGACTTCGCCCTCAACCCGGAGCCGCCGGACCTGTCGCCGTTGGCGCGGGTGGGTTGGCTGTATGCCGAAGGGGATCGCCACCCGGCGGGCAGCCCGGAGCGCCTGGACTTCTACCGGCGCGCTGGTGAGGCAAAGAGCGCGCTGGTCGTGAAGCCGAAGAAACGGCCGCCGGAGCTGTGCGCTGATCCGAAATGGCGGTGGCCCATGCCTGACCTTCCCGGCTGGCAGACGCGGGCGGAGGTGGGGGCTGAAAAGCTACGCATTTTGGTGTGCGGCGGTCGTGATTACGTCGATGCTGCGCGCGTCGATGAGGTGTTAAGCCAATATCACGGCCGCATCGACTACATCGTCACCGGGGGCGCAGGGGGTGCGGACGAGCTGGGTGCAGCTTGGGCGCGACGGAACCGCTTAGACCTTATCGTCGTGAATGCCGACTGGAAAAAGCATGGGCGCGCCGCCGGGCCAGTCCGCAATGCTTTGATGCTGAAAGAGTGCAGTCCACACCTCGTCGTAGCATTCCCGGGCGGCCGAGGCACCGCAGACATGGTGCGGCAGGCAAGCTTAGCCGGTGTTGAGGTTGTTCATGGCTAACCTCGCCCTACCACCCCCGCCCTTCATGCCGGACGGGGCTTTGATCTTCTGCAACGCGGGGGCCAATCCAGCCGAGTGCGCTCGCCGTGACGTGCTGGAATGC
>CAXTJY010000099.1:0-9894 GCA_964244395.1 uncultured Rhodovarius sp. | reverse complement strand
AGGCGGCCACCACTTCACTGCCATGGATTGTGTTAATGGCTTTGCCATGACTAACGATCGCGGTTTTCAGCGCCGCGTAAGTTTGGCTGAAATATGCCTGGTAGTGAGCGATTAGTGGCGAGCCGCGAAGGTCCTGAACGCAGAACGGACATGTCTCCTGTCCACCTTCGGACGCCCATTCAATGCGGGGCATGCCTTCCGCAACCCAATTTTCGCCCCCGCCGCCAAGACTTTTCAAGTGAGACTGCACCTGTGCCGCCGCGCCGGACTCCAGGTCGGGGAGCGCGCGCCGCAGAACCTCAATCACAGGCTGCGCGTCGAACGCCGGCAGGCTTAACGGTAGGAATGCGGCCTGGCTGCTGACGGCGTCCGCAGCCTTGGCAGCGGCAAGGGCGCGTTCAGCCTCTTGGATGACAGCCTCAATGGTCGGCGTGGGTTCGACAGCGCAAAAAGCGTCAACTGAATATCGCCCCCTTACAGCTGCCGGGATTGCCTCGCCCAAAGTTTTAAGCTGCCGGTTATGGACCTCAATCGCAGCCACTTTCTCCTGCAAAGCCGCATTCAGGTTCACGCCCTGCGCCCCGAGGATCAACTCATGCAGGTTCTGACGATGCTCGGTTTCGATCGCCATACCAGAACATACGTTTTCTGAGACGAACTGATCATCAAACACAGTAATTTCAGGCATAGTGCGCGACCACATGCTGTTCTGGAACGTGATAGCGCCACTTTGATCGCGCAAGACGATGTTCGGAGGATGCTGCGATGTCAGGCGCTTACGCTCTTCAATGAGCGCGGCATTACCGCTGCCGGCTGACCGGAGTATCGCAGCAAGCGTTGTCTTTCCCCGACCGTTCTCGGCGTAGAAAAACGTCAACTTCTTTAAATCAAATTGCCCGGAATTGACGGAGTCGAACTGCCCTACATTTCGCAGGAGCTGAATTTTCTCTAGCAAGTTTCACTCCCACGTCGCCAATTGGTTTTATATATTGATTAGATTGTTCAAGGTTGCCGTGCTGTCGGCCCCATCTCTCAAGATTACGATCTGATCCGGTTCCGATACGAACCAAGCGAACGATCCCCAGGCCAATCCTGACACAGTTTTGCGGAATCCTGCTGACTCGCGGTCCTGGTAGGCAGTCAGGAACGCGACCTGGCTACGCGGGAAGCCGGCGGCGTCTGTCAGCTGATAAATCGCATCCTGCCGCCGTCCGGTGATCGCGCCGTCCGTCGCCACAACCTCTATGAACACCAACAGCGGATGAGGGGGTACTAGGTCGACCAGAATTAAGTCGGGCAGGTTCTTGTCAGCCTCGATTTTCAGGCCGATGGCAGACGCCAGTTTGTCGTCACGGGCAACAACCTTGTTGCCGCTTTCGCTTAGCCACAACACAGCCGGCTGTTTCAGGAACCGGGCGGCAAAAACCTCGACGACGGCCCTGGTGATGATCGAGCTTGGGCCGGGGGCCAGATTGCGCGTTTCCTTGTTGGGAAACGTGACCAGGACACCCGCTATCGCACCGGCCGCGCCGGATAGCATGATCGACACGCGGGCCAAGGCCAGCTTGCTCAAATGGGTTGTCTGGAAGGTCGCAATGGCCGCTTCGAGCGCCGTACCTGACAGCACCGGATCGAACAGAGCGGCGAAGTCGATTTTCAACGCATACCGGGGCAGGCCCGAGGTGGTCGGCAAATCCTCCCGGCGCAGCACCGCACCCACGGCAACCAAGCCCTCGCGCAGCGTCTCATCGCGGACAGGTTCGCGGCTGTTGTCGGCATACCAGCGCCGGCCCGCCACTTGGCCGTTCTTCTTCAGGACGGCGGCTGCATAGGCGTCGCGGTCGGCCTGGTTGGCAAGGGCGGCCTGCTCTTCGGTCATGCGATAGACGTGAACCGGACCCAGATAGCGGTCCTCGCCCTCGACCGCGCCGATATAGAGGGCGCAAAACACCGTCTTGGCGGCCATTTCCCGGACGCAATAATTGCGATTTGGCGTGCCCTCCGGGAAGATCAGGGGCAGGCGCTCGGCAACGAGGCTCCATGGGACGTAGGCGGGACTGCCGGCCATTAGACGGCTCCACCATCGTCATAGAGGCGGTCGCATTCAGCCTCGATCCTGTCCCGGCTCGCCCCACGCTTCACCAGGGCCGCTAAGGTTTTCAGGGCAAGAGGGTCCGGCAGCGGGATAGACTCAAGTTCGTAGGCCGATACCGCAACGCTGCCGCTTACACAGCGGAAAGCGCGGTCTGCAGCGGCGCTGTTAAGGAAAGCGGCTAGCACTGCGGGCGCGACGGCAGGCTTTGCCTCGACGGCACGGATCATGTTGAGGTGGTTCTCGATCACGACGGCCTTATGTTCGGCAAGGAATGACGCTGGCAGGGCGGCCGCGATCAGCCGGCGGTTCTGCTCCTTGGCGGTTGTCCTCTGCAGCAGGACGCACGGCTCTCGGGTTATCAGCCACTCGTCGCCCGGCTTGGGCGCAAAATACGGCTCGTGGTTCTTCTTCTCGGCGCGGAACAGGAAACGGCCGTCGGATGTGACCGCCTCGGCCCAGATGAGGGGCAGCCGGCCGCGCCCTGGCCTGCTTTGCAACTGCGGCTTGAAGCGGTTCCACACGAGCGGGCCGGTGCTGACGCGGTAGCCCCAATCGGCCAGCCGGTGCGGCATGGTCTGCAGACAGTCGATCAGGACGGCCTGGGCGGTCGATCGCGGCAGCAACCAAGGCTGCGAGGGATCGTCTGGCAGCATGAACGGGCCGGTCGATGTGACCTGCGCGGTGCCGTTCCGGCCCGGCATGACCTCGAACGCGGCCGCCGGCACCTTGTCCCCGCCCCGGCGATAGGTCGCCAGCAGCGTCTCCTGCAGCACGTCCTCGAACACCCCTTTGCGACTCGCCACGAAATCGACCGTGACAGGGTGGGCGTCGGCCGCGATGAGGGCGCGCAGGTTCTTGAAATACTCGCCGGCCAGGAAGCTGGTCGGCGTCACATAAGCGACGATGCCGCCCGGCCGGACGTGCTGCAGCGCCAGGTCGGTAAAGAGGCCATAGAGATTGGCGTGGCCGTACAGGCTACGGCGGAAGCGGGCACGATCCACCGGCGCAAGGGTCACGCGGCCATAAGGCGGGTTGCCGATCACCAGGTCGAAGCGGTCACGCGGCGGCTTGCGCTGCAGGCTGTCGCATACTGTAACCACGACGGGCAGGCGGCGGCCAGCTTGCCGGCAGACGGGCAGCATGACGGCTTCAAGCGACACCTGGGATAGCCATGCGGCGAACGGATCGAGCTCGAACCCGCGCAACCGGCTGCCGATGTTCTTGACCAGGATGGCCGGCGTAACGTCCGGCAAGGCTTCTAGGATGCGGCGGGCAACGGGAGCTAGGAATGCGCCGCTGCCACAAGCCGGGTCCAGCACGCGGCAGCGGGTCCAGTCCGCACCGGCCGCTGTCGCCTGTTCAATCAGGCGCGTCGTTAGCTGGGGTGGGGTGTAATAGATCCCGTAGGAAGCGCGAAACGCCGGCGGCAGCATACCCGTATAGGTCAGGCCGATCGAATAGACGGCCGTCTCCGGGTCCACGGCTGCAGCGGCATGGCCGATGCTGTCGGCCGAAGCGGCGGCAGGCTCGGGCAGGTGATGGAGTTCAGGGAAAGGCGGCAGGAACGGCCGAAGCGGGAAGGCGGGATCGCCTTCGGTCAGAACATTCCACCATGCGGCAACCAGGCGATAGCAAAACGCGCGGGCAAGCGGCAGCCGGTCGATCTCTGGTGTTGCCTCTGCAAGTGCCCGTGCCATGATCCTGGCTGCATTAAGCGTTTCCGCCGGACTGCTCGTCTCAACAGCCGAATTTCTAGTCTGAAGAATAAGCATGACACATGGTTTTGTTGTCGTTTCCTGCTCGATATTATCCTATTTAGGATTTTCTACATACAGTCCGCCGAACAATTTCTCAACAACGGTCCGCGCGGCTGCAGCGGCCAGAAAGCTTGACCATGCGCAAAGCGCATCTTCCGTCACGATCGTAAAGGGGGGCTGAAGAACGAACAGCCAGAGCGGGCGTCACTGCGGCGCGTGCTAAACTGACAGGCTCGCGTCGTACAGGAGAGGCCGGCATGGACATGCGCACGATCACAGTCGAGCAGGCCGAGGCCGAAAATCCCGGTGTCCCGTCCGTCCCTGACCTCGCCAAGCCGTTCGGCGGCGTCAGCGGTCAGTGGGAACGCCTTAAGGCGGCGATGCGGCCAGGCGATGAGCTAGTGGCGTTCCACAGCCCTATCGAAAGCTGGCGGGCCTTCTGCGGCCGCCGTGGCGTCGCCCTGGTGCGTGATGGTGAGACCGTCATGGAAGTCATCACAATGCTGAACTGACGGCGCCGGGGCTACGCCTCGAACGCCAGACGCGGGTCGTGGTCGCGGCCATCATATCCGGCCGGATTGCAGAGGATGCGGGTATCGCCCAGGCGGTAGTCAGACTTGACGTGGATATGGCCATGAACCCACAGGCCGGGGCGTCGGTCCAGGATCAGGCGTTCGAGGTCGGTTGCGTAGTAGTGGCTCAAGGCGTCCCCCTCCTCCGCTTCAGGGAGCGATCGGCGCGACGGCGCGAAGTGCGTCATGACGATGCCGCCGGCCTCCATGCGCTCGGCCAGGAAGCGGACCTGCTCGGCATGGCGGGCCTTCACCCCTTCGACGGTCAGGCCGCGCACGCGGCGGAAATCGTTCATCCCATCAAGACATTCCCGCTCGATCTCCGGGTTGCCACGGTCGAAGTCGGTCCAGAGGGTGCAGGCGGTCACGCCGAACGCCTGAAAGGCCGGTCCAAAGCGGTAATTGTCCCGCTCGGCCGGGGCGGTGTCGTCGTCCCACTCCCCGCCATAGCCGTAGTGATTGCCTGGAATGTCGGCCACGGCTTTGAAACGGTCGCACAGGCGGTCGATCAAGGCCCGGTAGATGTTGCGGCGGCGATAGGATCCCGTGTCGCCGGCGAGCAGCAGGACGGTGTCCCGGTCGTCGGGCATGCGCGGCAACAGCCGGTCGATATGCTTCCCTGCCCTGTAGGGGTTCTCCGGCCAGAATTCCGAATGAACGTCAGAGACAAGGCGGTAACGCATGGCGGCGCCGGTTCAGTGCCAATGATGATCGATGCCTTCGAGCATGGCGTGCGTCGTCGCCCTGGCCGCGTGCAAATGCGCCGCCTCGGCATCGGCCTGCGATAGCTGCGCCGGATGCGGGATGACGTACAGGCCCGCTCCGGCATAGCCGTCCCGCTGCACGTCATCGATGGCCTTGTTGGCGATTGCGCTGAACAGGCTGTCGGCGCAGGCCGGACAGGCATCGACATAGGGGACGAGCGCCCGGTAGGCGGCAGCGATCAACTCCCTTGCCAGCTCGCGCCCGTCGATCACGCCACGTTCGTCAGGCTCAATGTTCCAGGCCAATTCGAAGGGCATAGGCGTCTCCCCAGCCGGAATTTCGAGGGAGGTTAGACCGGATAGGCACGGCGGCACCATGCCGATGCGCTGAAAGGCATCTATCCAGTCGGAGCCGAAGCAGCCCGCATTTGCGATTTAAGGCCCGTACAGGGCATGAAATTTTTGCGAGCGGGATCCTACCTGAAAACAGAAAGAGCCTACAGGCGCGAAAAAAATCCACATAGGCGGTCAATCTACAGGGACTTGCTCGGATCCCTTCTGGCTATACTAGCCAAAAGTTCAGCCAATATCCTTTCAATGCCTGTCAGCGTTAGTTCTCCTCGGTCGCTAAGACCGATGATTTTCGCTGAGGCGTCCTGCACCAAATCTCTATTGTCCGTCACGGATGCGCCAACGCCGGGACGGCTGGCTGAACACGAGGCCGGACCTGCACCGTGAATTCCACTTCCTGCCCCATCGCGCCAAGGATCACAGCCAACCGTTCGAGGCTGAACCGGCTGATATTCGCGCGACGGATGCGGCTGTAATCGGCGTGATTGACGCCGGTCACTTCCTCGGCTTTGCGGGTGGACCATTGCCTGGCATCCATGACCTTGGCGATTTCTGCGGCCAGGATCGATTTCGCCTGCCGGATATCGGCGTCAGGATAGCCAAAATCGCGGTAGACATTGCCACTGCCACGCACGAGTTCAAAATCATCGTCGCTCATTGTAAAGCCTCCTTAAGTCGTTTGATCCTTTGCAGTATCAGGTCAATCTCCGCCTTCGGCGTTGCAATGCCTGACTTGGACTTCTTCTGGAAGGCGTGGACGACCCACACATCCGCGCCGATTTGCACGGCGTAGACGACGCGGAAAGCGTCGCCCCTGTGCTTCAAGGCCAGTTCCAGCACGCCGGACCCCAGCCCGGTCAGGGGTTTCGCGATTCCGGGATGGCTGCCCTCGGCCACGCGGATCAGTGCGTCGAGCAGATCGCTGCGCGCTCCCTCCGGGAAGGCTTCAAAATCCTTCCGCGCCGCCTTGATCCACGAAATTTCCCGCGTATTCCGAACCATTTAATCAATGGTGGCAGATTTCCCAACGCTAGTCAATGGAATCTCGCCCTGGCCGTTCCTGCGATGCCGGTCGGTTCGCCCAAAACGACAAGCTGCCTTCCCCTGAAGGCAATAGGATGCTGCGGCCGGGCGCCGCCCGTGAATCGGCGAAGCCGATACGTCGTCAGCTATCTGTACGGCTTGCCCCATGCCTTTGTTCGATCCCGAGCCGGAGGCGAAAAGGAACATGCCTTCGCCCCGAACAATCATGATGCAGCACGTAAGGGCGGACCAGTCACCCCGCAGGGGCCGGAGCGATAGCGGAGGACGGCGAAGCCGTTGACGGTCCGTCTGTCGTGCTACGCTCCACGCATCGGGAAACATAAAAAGTATCGGGTGTAGCCCGATTCCGATTCAGGGACCGCGTTAGCGGTCCCTTCATAGAGGCGGGTTTACGCCCGTCCGTTTGTGGTCCGTTAGGGTCGCTCCTTTAGTGTCAGGGATCGTCACTCGCACAAGCGGCGATAAAATGCTGGGGCTGATATGGTTTTAGAGCTTGGGCCCTCGATGAGAGGCATGTCCGGATATTTGCTTCTTCTTTTTTCAATGATTCAAAGATTCTAAGATTCAGGGCCCGATCAAACAACAGGATCAAAGGCTTAAAACTTTAATTATGAGGTTTCCGGGGACTCCTGTGAGAAATCCGGGGAAAAACGCCGTGATACTATGAGAGATTCGGGGCGTACTATGAGGAATCTGGGGCGTTATTATGAAGTTTCCGGGGGTGATATGTTAAATATTCTTAACTTTTCCACCAACTTATCCACAGGCCGACGAGCCAACTATGAGGTTTCCGGGGAGGCCATTTCGGAGCCTCTAAGTGCCTGATCTTGCAGGCTGCGACCCGCGCCAACTATGAGGTTTTCGGGGGTTTCATCTGCTTGCGAGTCTGTCGCATCATGCGACCGCTGGAAGGCAGTGCTGGCGATACCGTCTCGGTGATGCCGCTGATCCGGGCACGTCGGCCAAGCTTGGTGCGATGCACCTCCTGGAAGGCTTCCCTCAGAGCGTCAGGGTCTTTCTGCCACCATCCCACACCGACTTCCGTGACCTTCTTGCCCTGCTTTCTCGGCACCACGCTGAGGCTGAAGAAGGCAAGGGCATTGATCTCGTCCACGGCCGGCTTGATGACGTGCTTATTCAATTCCCCGAAGGTGCGGTAGCGGCCGGGCTGAACGCCAAGGAGGTCCCGGAACTCGTCGAGCGTATAAATGTGGTGCGATTTCCGCTCCAAATTTACCAGCTGCGCCACGTTCTCGTAGAGGCTGACGGCGTATTTCGAGGTGAACGCCATCAGGACCGGCAGGGCGATCTTGCCCCAGATGGTGGACTTCGCTAGCATCTTGATGAGCCGCTTGTCGAAACTGTAGGTCAGGACGCCTGCCGGTCGCTCGGGGTCGTCCATGTCGTTGCCGCCGAGAAACTGCACCCGTGTCCGCCCGGTCGGCGTTTTCACGTTGAGGATGGTGCGCATCAGCGCCTCGACAGCCTCCTCGACCATCTCGTAGCCTTTGTGGCTGTCCGGCTTGAGGTCGTCGATCTCGACCGTGTAGTCCCTGCCTTCTTGGATGCCCTGGCGGTGCGCATTGTACCAAAGGATGGTGATGGCACGGCGGGCGTTTAGCGTCAGAAGGTGATGGCCGGTGATCTGGATCAGCTCCGCCGGCTTGATCGCCTCGCGGTTGCGGGGCGTCAGGTCCAGGGTCAGGAGCTGCGATGTCTTCGGGTCGGCCATGCGGGATCGTACATCATGGCCGTCACGGCTATAAATGAAAACTTTCATACACATCCCCGAAAACCTCATATTTGTGGGGCTTACAGCAACCCTGCCGGTAAAAAAGTCCCCTCGCCTCAGGCACTTGCATCTATCGAGGATCAGGCGCGTCTTTGCCCCGGAAACCTCATAGAAGCCCCGGTCCGTATCGCTTTCAGGGCTTTGCCTGTTTGGTCCCCCTGCCCTGCCCTTCCAGCTCACGCTGCAAGGCGGCGAGCGCGTGTTCGACCGTTTCCCCGACAAGCCACCCCTGACGATCCGCGATCGCATAGAAGGCCTCGACCGTTTCCGGCGTCGTGCGGGCGTTGAATTGGGCGGTTCGGCCAGTGCGGTGCCGGCGCGGCTCGCGCTTCACTGGCAGGGCCTGCACGGACGCTGGCGCTGCCATGGCGGCGGCGGGCGCAACGAGGGCCCGCTTTACCTCACGACTCGGGAAATTCGCGGCCTCCGCAATGGCCCTCACCTCCTCCGCCGATGGCGCGGCCGGATGGGACGCGGTTTTGGGAGCGAACGAGGACACGTCGATCTCGTCGGCATCGCCGTCGAAGATGCTGGCGCGGGGCTTGTTCATCACGCCACCTTCGTCTGGCTAGCGGCTGCGGATGGCTTCAGGATCGCCAGCACTTCGCCCGTGAACGCGAGTGCGTTGTTCCGTGCCGCCTGGATGTTGCTGACCTGGGTCGGATCGAGGTCAGACAGCGAACCGCCGAACGCGAAGATGGCGCGGAAGGCGTCGCGCTCATGCATCTGCGTGCCGAGCACCCTCACCCCGCCTTCCATGAACTCGGTTTCGATCGCCTGTAGCGTGCGCGGCCGGATCGCCGCGCTCGTGCGGGTGAACAGGATCGCGGCCGGGATGATGCGCCGGAACGCCTTCTCCTGCGTGCGCACCAGCTTGACCGCCTTGACCGCCTCGGCCGCGTCGAGCTGGCTGCCCTGCGTCGGGATGATGACCAGGTCGGCCCGGCTCATGGCGTATGCCACCATGGCGGACGCCGTGCCTTCCAGATCGACGATCACGAAGGCGGTCTTGCGGGCCGACTCTTCGATCTGGTCGATGACGCTGTCCTCGGTCACGTCGGCGATGACGGTGAGCGTGGCCGGCGTGCCGGGCCGCTTGGCCCAACGGGACACCGGCTTGTTCGGGTCGGCGTCGATGATCGTGACGGAGGCGCCTTTTCCCGCGAGTTCGGTGGCGAGGATGACGGCGGACGTGGATTTGCCTGCGCCGCCTTTCGGGCTGGCAAAGACGATGGTTGGCATGATGGCCCCTTGGACAAGGGTTGAAGGTCGTGCGCGTACTGCGCTTTCGACCATGCTGCCGGAACTGCTAACAGTCAGTCAACAGTAAACATCTTAAAAGCAGCTCACAGACGGCTAGCAGAATGATAACTGTTCACACACTGCTATTAAGATAGCAGTTCACAGACTGCTAACAATCTGCTCACAGTGCAAAGCTCCTTAGCCGGGGGCCGGTCCGAAATCTAGGCTGGTATCCTTCGCACGGTCACGGCCGAAAATACGGGCAAGGCCGGCGCGGTCGGGGATCTCATCCGCCGACCAATGCACGTCGAGGCGGTCGCGGTGCCGCGTCATGCCC
>CAXTJY010000098.1:5496-9921 GCA_964244395.1 uncultured Rhodovarius sp. | reverse complement strand
CGCCTGCCCGTCTTTGTCGACCCCGCCGCCGACGACATCCAGGTCGAGGGCCGCGAATACACGCCGCGAAACATCTTCGACACGGCGCTGGGCGTGCGCCGCGGCGACGCCACACTGGGCTTCGACCCCGCCTCCGCCCGCGCCCGGCTGGAGGCCTCGGCCTGGATCGCGT
The DNA here is from genome assembly GCA_964244395.1 of uncultured Rhodovarius sp. Lineage (GTDB taxonomy): Bacteria > Pseudomonadota > Alphaproteobacteria > Acetobacterales > Acetobacteraceae > Rhodovarius. Next base: position 9,749 of record CAXTJY010000098.1, on the reverse strand, counting down.
CGGCGCATGTCGAGCGGCGGCTGCCCGGCACCATCATCGTGCGCATCACCGAACGCCGCGCCTTCGCGGTGTGGCAGCGCGAGGGCCGCTTCTCCATCATCGACCGCGACGGCGCCATCATGCAGAGCGACAACCTCGGCGCCTTCGGGCCGCTGCCGCTGGTGGTGGGCGCCGGCGCGAACGAGGCCGCCGCCGGCATCATCGACCTGCTGCGCGAACAGCCGGGGATTGCGGGGCGGGTCGAGGCCGCCGTGCGGGTCTCCGAACGGCGCTGGAACCTGAAGCTGACCAACGGGCCGGAAGTGTTGCTGCCGGAGGGCCACGAGGCCGCCGCCATTGCCCGGCTGGCGGAGCTGCAGGGCCGCGAGCGGCTGCTCGACCGCCCGCTGGCCGCCATCGACATGCGGCTGCCGGACCGATTGGTCCTGCGGCCACAGGCGTCGCCTGCCGCCCCCGCCCCAACCCCGGTACGGAGTACGCGCGGATGAACCGCTCACTCGTCATGGCCGGCCCCCGCAAACTCGTCGCGGCCGATCCACTCGCATCCGTCATGGCCGGCCCCCGAGCCGGCCATCTCGCCAGGCTCGCGCGACCTTGGGGAGATGGCCGGGTCGAGCCCGGCCATGACGACGTGGGGCGCGTCGCTGAAAGGGCCAACCCATGAACCAGCTCGTCCGCTTCGCCCCACCCGCCACCGACCTGCCGGTGCGCGGCCAGCGCCGGCGTGGCGCCCGCGCCGGCACCTTTGGCGTGCTGGACATCGGCACCACCAAGATCGTCTGCATCATCGCCCGCATCGAGGGCGACGGCACGCCGCGCGCGCTGGGCTTCGGCTGGCAGAAGGCGGTGGGGGTCAAGGCCGGCTCGATCATCGACCTGGAAGCTGCGGAACTCGCGATCCGCGCCGCCGTCGCCCATGCCGAGGAGATGGCCGATGTGCAGTTGCGCGGGGTGATCGTGAACCTCTCCTGCGGCCAACCGGAGTCACGCGGCGTCAACGTGCAATGGCCGGTGGGCGGGCGCGCGGTGACGGAGACCGACCTGAAGGCCATGCTGCACGAAGGCCGCCGCCGCGCGGAGCTGGACAGCCGCACCGTGCTGCATGCACTGCCGCTGGGCTTCACGGTGGATGCGACCCCGGGCGTGCCGGACCCGCGCGGCATGGTGTGCGACACGCTCTCCGCCCGGCTGCACGTGGTGGATGCGGCCGAGAACGCCCTGTCCAACCTGGGGCTGTGCCTGGCGCGCTGCGACCTGGATGTGGAGGAGGTCGTCTCCGCCCCCTTCGCCGCCGGGCTCGCCTGCCTGGACGATGACGAGATGGAGCTCGGCACCGTCATCATCGAGATGGGCGGCGGCACCACCTCGCTTGCGGTGTTTTCCGAGGGTCACCTGGCGCATACGGCGCAGCTGCCGATCGGCGGCTGGCAGGTGACCAACGACATCGCCCGCGTGCTCAGCACGCCCATCGCCCATGCCGAGCGGCTGAAGACCATGCATGGCAGCGCGCTGGAGGGCGACGACCGCGGCGAGATGCTGCCGGTGCCGCAGGTGGGTGAAAGCGAGGAACATCTGGCCCGCGTCCCGCGGCGGATGATCACCGCCATCATCCGGCCGCGGCTGGAGGAAACCTTCGAAATGCTGCGCTCCCGGCTGGAATCGGCCGGGCTCGCCGCGGATATGACAAGGCGTGTGGTGCTGACCGGCGGTGCGAGCCAGCTCATCGGCGTGTCCGAACTCGCTGCCCGCGTGCTGGACCGGCCGGCGGGGCAGATCCGCGTGGCGCGGCCTCGCCTGGTGCGCGGCCTGCCGGAATCGGCGTCCGGCCTAGGGTTTTCCACCCCGATCGGGCTGCTCGGCTGGGCCGGCGGGCATGGCCGGCCGGTCATCGACCTCGGCGCCGCCCCGCCACCCTCGGGCAGCCTGCGAAAGCTGGCTGCCTGGGTGAAGCGATGGTGGTGAGTATGACAAATCGTCCGGGTTTCCTGTGGATAAGGTGGAACACGGGCGTATCGCCTCAGTAACGGCCCCAGTGGGGCAGACGCGAATCCAAAAGACCTCTTAACGTTTTTCTCGTCGGAGAACCCCCAATGACCCTCAATCTTACGCTGCCCGTCGCCCAGCACACGGATTTCAGCCCCCGCATCGCCGTCATCGGCGTGGGCGGCGGCGGGACCAATGCGGTCAACAACATGATCGCCCTCGGTCTGGAAGGCGTCGAATTCATCGTCGCCAATACCGACGCGCAGTCGCTGGTGCACAGCAAGGCGGATCGCCGGGTCCAGCTCGGGCCGCATCTGACGCAGGGGTTGGGCGCGGGCGCAAAGCCGGAAATTGGTCGCGCTGCGGCCGAGGAAGCGACGGACGAACTGGCCCGGCATATCGAGGGCTGCCACATGGTGTTCGTCACCGCCGGCATGGGCGGCGGCACCGGCACCGGCGCGGCACCGGTCATCGCCCGCATGGCGCGGGAGCGGAACGTGCTGACGGTGGGCGTGGTGACCAAGCCCTTCGACTTCGAGGGCGCCAAGCGCAAGCGCGCCGCCGATGCGGGCATCGAGGAACTGCAGCAGTTCGTCGACACGCTGATCGTCATCCCGAACCAGAACCTGTTCCGCCTGGCGAATGAGCGCACGACCTTCGCCGAGGCCTTCAAGATGGCCGACAACGTCCTGTACATGGGCGTGAAGGGCGTGACCGACCTGATGGTCAATCCCGGCCAGGTGAACCTGGACTTCGCCGACATCCGCACCGTGATGGCCGAGATGGGCAAGGCAATGATGGGCACCGGCGAGGCCGAGGGCGACGAGCGCGCGGTCAAGGCGGCCGAGGCCGCCATCTCCAACCCGCTGCTGGAAGATACGTCCATGCGCGGCGCGCGCGGCGTGCTGATCTCGCTGACCGGCGGGCACGACCTGACGCTGTTCGAGGTCGATGAGGCGGTGAACCGCATCCGCAAGGAAGTGGATGACGAGGCCAACATCATCTTCGGCTCCTCGCTGGACGATACGTTGAACGGCCGCATCCGCGTCTCCGTTGTGGCCACGGGCATCGACATCGCGGTGCCGGCGGCCGCACCGGAGCCCGCGCCGCGGCTGTCGCTGGTGACGCCGCAGCCCGCGGCCGTGCCGCGCCCGGCCATGCAGCCGGCCGCCATGCCGCCGCGCCGTCCAACGGTGCTGGGCGGGGTGCCTGGCGGCTTGCGCGCCGCCAGCAATGCCGGCGGTGCCTCCGCCTATGGCCAGCCCGCGAACCAGGGCGCGCTGGCGATGCAGCATGGCTATGCGCAGGAGGCGGAGCCCGCCCCGCCTGCGATGCCGGCACCGCAGCCGGTGACGTATCGCGAGCCCGCTCGCCGAGACCGCGGGCGGCATCTTCAAGAAGGCGACCGGGCTTTGGAAGCGCCAGGTCCTGGCGACGCCGGAGCCGCAGCCGCGGCCAGAACCGCAGGCCGCCACGCCGCTGCGCCAGCCCGGCCGCACTGTGCCGCAGGACGAGATGGACATCCCGGCTTTCCTGCGCCGGCAGACGAACTGACCGGGCTCGTCCGGCGTGATGGCAGGGCGCCCTTCGCGGGGCGCCCTTTTTCATGACCGCAGCCCGGGGTTTGAAACCTGGGTCAATGTGGCGAAAATAAGGTGTTACTGCCTTCATTTTATCAAGCTAAATCAATGGCTTATATCGAAATATGGGGTAACAAGGCTTGACTGGCACTGGCCGTTCCTCCCTGTCATTGCTGCTTCATCAACAAGGCCGCGCTTGATTCTCGCGCGGTTCTTGGGGGGCACGGGCACGGGGAGCCCGCTGGGAAGGATGTTGAATGGACGGTTATGTGGCTCCAGGTGCCGGTCGACGGCGGACCTTGCGTTCGCGGATCGGCTTCGTCGGAATTGGCTTGCATTCCGGCCAGCGGATTCACGGCTGCCTGGCACCCGGCGTCTCGGGTGAGGGCATCGTCTTTGTCCGGACCGACCTGGATATCGCCATTGCGGCCCGCCACGACCAGGTCGTCGATACCCGCCTTTGCACCGTGCTGGGCGAAGGCAGCACCCGGATCGGCACCGTCGAGCATGTGATGGCCGCCCTGTTCGCGCATGGCGTGGACGATGCGGTGATCGAGCTGGACGGGCCGGAAGTGCCGATCTTCGACGGCTCCGCCGAGCCCTTCCAGTTCCTGATCGACTGCGCTGGCATCGTCACCCACCCCGGCATGGCCCGCAGCATCGAGGTGCTGAAGACCGTCCGCGTGGCGG
>CAXTJY010000098.1:0-5486 GCA_964244395.1 uncultured Rhodovarius sp. | reverse complement strand
TGGCCCCGACGCTGCCTGGGCCGAGCTCCGGCCGTCCGAGGGCCCGTATTTCGAGGCCGAGCTGTCGATCGATTTCGCCGCGCCCGCGATCGGCCGGCAATGGGCGTCGCTGCGCGTTACCCCCGGCGCCTTCCGCGAGGAACTGGCCGCTGCCCGCACCTTCGCCATGGTCGGCGACGTGGCCAAGCTGCGCGAAGCCGGGCTGGCGCTGGGCGGCAGCCTGGACAATGCCGTGGTGGTGGACGGCGCCCGCGTGCTCAACCCGGGTGGGCTGCGCAGCCCGGATGAATTTGTCCGGCACAAGTTGCTGGATGTGGTGGGCGATCTGGGCCTGGCCGGCGCGCCGCTGGCGGGCCATTTCGTGGGCCACCGGACGGGGCATGCGCTGAACAACCGGCTGCTGAGCGCCCTCTTCGCCGATCGCAGCGCCTGGCGCCTGACCGGTGGTTACGCGATGGCCGACGGCATCTCGGCCCGCCTGCCGATGGCCGCCGCGGCCTTCTGACCCGGCCACCCGCCGCTGGAGCGGGTTCTCGTCCTCGATCTGGAAACGGTGCCGGACCTGGAGGCGGGCCGGGCCCTGCTGGGCGCGGCCGCCGATGGCCTCGATGCCGCGGCGCTGCGCCTCGCGCTGGGCGCCCGCTACGCGCGGGACGGGCAGGACCCCGCCACCGCCTTCCTCAAGCCGGTGCTGCACAAAATCTGCGCGATGGGGGTGCTGCGGGCCGAGCGTGATTCGCCTGACGCTCCGTGGCAGGTGGTCTCCTGCCGCGCCCGCAGCATCGAGGAGATGGAGGAGGCCGAGATGCTGCGGCGGCTGGAGGCGCTGTTCCGCGCCCAGCCCGTGCTCATCGGCTTCAACACCTCGGGCTTCGACCTGCCGGTGCTGCGCTACCGCGCCCTGGCGCTGGGGGTGGCGATGCCGGCACTGCTGGGGCCGGAGGGAAAGGACTACACCTACCGCTACGGCAGCGCGCATATCGACCTGTGCGAGCGGCTGTCCGGCTTCCGAGCCACTGCCCCACCGTCACTGGCGGAGGCGTGCGCGCTGCTGGGCATCCCGGCCAAGGCGACGATGACGGGCTGGGAAGTGGAGCCGGCGATGGCGGCCGGGCGGGGCGCGGAGGTGGCGCGGTATTGCGAAACGGATGTAGCGGCGACCTACCTGCTTTGGCTGCGCTGGTTGCAGGCAATGGGGGCGGCCGGGACCGAAGGCAATTTGTCCGCATTCATCGCTTTCGCGGAGGAGGAGCCAAACCTCCTTGATTTTGCTTCGGTTGCACGGCGGCTGGCTACTCTGCCCTGATCAACCCGACGGGGCTCCGTCCATCATTCGGCGCAGTGCCGCAGCACCTCGGCACCGGTCTTGTTCCAGGTGGTGATGCCGCCCACCATCATCACCTGCACCAGACCTTCGGCCAGCTCGGGCAGGGTCAGGCCCAGTTTCATGGCGGCCTTGGCGTGGTTTTTGGCGCCGGTGTTCTGGCCCACCAGCGTGTCCAGCAGGGCGAAGATCAGCTCCTTGGTCTTGAGGTCCAGCGCGCCTTCCGGCCGGTCGCGCATCACCATGGCGCGCATCAGCCCGTAGCCGGCGAAAGCCTCCGGCGCATGCTGCGCCAGCAGGGAGAAGTTCTCCGGCACCCGGCCGAAGGTGGCCATGAAGCTGTCCATCCCCTGCTGGATGGCGGCGGCTGTGGCGTCGTCCATGTCGGCTCCCCTGATTCTGAGGCAGCATCCTACCTCTCGCAGCGGATGAACATGGTGGCCCGGTGGGCGATCTCGCCCACATCGGCGGCGCTTCGCTCCGCGCCCCCGCTTGGCTCGCTGCGCGCCGTCACCTGGGCGCGGCCGAGGAATTGCAGCGCCGCCTCGCCGCGCACGGCGAAGTTCACGTTCTGCGCAATGTCGCCGGTGCGCTGCGCCACCGCGCCGGCGTTCAGCTTGCTCACCACCACACCGACTACATGGCCTTGCATGTCCAGCAGCGGGCCGCCGGAATTGCCCGGCTGCACGGCGGCGGAGATCTGGATCTGATTGCGATTGTCGCCCAGGCCGGCCAGGCCGTTGATCTCGCCACGGGTGAGTTTTGGATCGGAACTCAATAGCCCGGCGAGCGGAAAGCCGTAAGCGACCACCCCCTCGCCCCGGCGCAGCGCCGGGCCGGCGCGGAATGTGAGCACGGGGCCAGGCAGGCCGGGCACCGCCAGCACCGCCAGGTCCAGCGCCGCATCCACCCGCGCCGGCGGGGTGGCGGCGACCCAGCGGCCTTCCGGCGTGCGCAGGATGATGCGGTTGCAGCCGTTGACGACATGCTCGTTGGTCATGACGCGATCGGGCGCCACGATGAAGCCGGTGCCGGTGGACACCTGCCGGGCCGAAGTGTTGGGCCTTGCGTCGGGCGCTGTACTGGGCGGCGGGGCCGCGGCGCGTGGGGCGGCGGCATTGGCGATGTCGATGGTACGGTTGGCACAGATGTCCTGCTCGCGCAGCACCGCCTCGCGGCCATCGGCCAGCACCAGCCGAAGGTCGAACCGGCAGGCCTCGGGATCGTTTGGTACGACGCGGAAGCCGGAATTGACCGGCAGCGGGCGGCCAAGCGTGAGCAGCGACTGCCCCCAATCGTTCCCGGCACCGCGCGGGCTGCGGACGGCGTGCAGCGCGGTGGCCTCGGCACCGGTGCGATTGACGATGCGGAAGCCGGGCGCGGCGGGGGAGTCAGGCCCAGGCGCCGGGGTGGCGGGCGCCGCCGCCGCCGGCGGGCGGGCCGGCGGTGCCGGCGGCGGGTCCGCCCAGGGATTCGCCTGCTGGCCGGCGGCGGGCAGGGCAAGGAGCAAAAGGAAGGAGAGCCGGCGGGCGCTGATCATGCCAGGGATGTGCCGCCGGGAAGCGGGCAGAACAAGGGCGGCGCCGAGCTGTTCCGCTTCGCGAGCCGCGTCGGAATCACCGCCGCCGCAGAAAATCCTCGGTGGTGACGGTCGCCGGCCGCTCCGGCCCCGCATAGGGGTCCAGCCCGCCGGTCGTGGCACGCACCGCGCGGCAATCCTCGCAGAGGTCCAGCACCGCCAGGCGCTCCGGGCTGCCGAACATCCAGTGGCCGCTTGCCACCAGCTTCTGCTTCACCCGCGCGACGCTCGCCTTGGTGCCGAACAGCTTGCCGCATTGCGTACAGGCCGCCGGCTCCTCGGCCTTCACCACGATCGGTCGGCTTGCTTCCGGCGCGAAGTTGAGGCGCGGCTCCAGCCCGATCACCTTCTCCGGGCAGGTCGCCACGCACAGCCCGCATTGCACGCAGGCATCCTCCAGAAAGGACAGTTCGGGCGTCTCGGGATTGGCGCGGAAGGCGCCGGTGGGGCAGACCATGGTGCACGCCAGGCACAGGGTGCAGCCCTCGGTGCGGACCAGCGCGGTGCCGAATCCGGCCAGCGCCGGCAGCGGCACCACCGCGTCGCCCCGGTGCAGCGCGCGCAGCGACCGCAGCGTCACCTCGCGCGGCGCGCCCAGCGCCAGGCCGGTATCGGGCTGCCAGTCGGCGCGCAGGCCATGGGGAAGCGATTCGGCCAGGGTGAAGGGGTCGTCGGTCTCGATGGCGGCGGCGCGGTCGCCCAGGCCGATGCCAACGCTGATGGCGTTCAACGTCTCTATGTTGCGCAGCAAGCCCTCGGCGCCGTGGCCGCGCCGGCCCGGCAGCAGCACCCGCAGCCCGGCAGCGCCCCAGGCCAGTGCGGAGGCGAGGATGGACAGGTCGATCTGCTGCGCCTCGTTAACGCGGATGGGGATGACGTGGGCCGGCAGCCCGTCGCCGTGCCGGGCCAGCGCGTCGATCAAGGCATCGCCATGCGCCGCGTGCAGCAGCAGCACAGGGTGCTCGCCGCCGGCGGCACGGAAGGCGGTCAGCGCGGCACGCACCCGCCCGGCCACGGCGCTGGCCGGCGGCAGGGCGTAGGTCGCGGCGCCTGTCGGGCACACCGCGGCGCAGGCGCCGCACCCGGCGCAGATTTCGGCTGAGATCAGCACACTGTCCCGCCCCGGCGTAATGGCGCCGGTGGGACAGACGTCGAGGCACCGGGTGCAGCCGGTGCGCCGGTTGCGGCTGTGGGCGCACAGTTCGGGCGCGTAGTTGACGAAGCGCGGCTTGTCGAAACGGCCGGTCAACGTGCTTGCGCGCAGCACGGCGTCCAGTACGGCCGCCGCGTCGGCGGGGTCGGCCCGCACGTAACCGTCGCGGTCGGTGGCAAACAGCGCGGGCCTGCCGGACAGGTCCAGGATGACGTCGCAGGCGCTCTTCGCGCCGTCTCGCCCCGGGCCCCAGCGCAGGACCTCGCGGCTGGAGGGGGCGGCGGCGGCAAAGCCGTCCACCACCACTTCGAAGGCGCCGAGCCAACCGGTGGCAGTTCGTGCCCGGCCGCGCAGGATGGGAAAGAGATTCTCCCGCGCCGGTGCCACCGCCGCCTCGCCGGTCAGCAGCACCGTGATGTCGAGCGTGTCCGCCAACCTGCGGGCGGCCTCCAGCGCCACCTCGTCGCGGCCCAGCACCAGGCACACGCCCTGGCTTTCCAGCGTGACCAGCGAGGTGGCCGGCATGGGCACGGCGGCGGCGGCCAGCAGGGCGGCCATCTTCGGGCTGGCCCCGGCGCCCTCACGCGACCAGCCGGCCGCTTCGCGGATGTTGACGAAGGTGACGTCGCGGCCTTCCGCCTCTTGCGAAAACACCGGGCTCTCCTGCGTGCAGGCCACGGTGATGGGGCGCGGATCGGTCAGCGCCGCCTGGAAGCGGTCGAGTTGCGCCCGGCAGAGCTGCTCGGCGCCGCGAATTTCGGTGCCGGCGCAGCCGCGGCGGATGACGTCCAGATCGGGCGCCATGGTGTCCTCGCAGGTGCAGACGAATGCCAAGCGGTCCATGGGTGCTTTCAGTGTGTCGGGCCCGTGCGTATATCGGCCCGATGCAACTGCCCAGCCTCTTTCATCCGGTAAAGCTGCGCGAGGGGCAGGACGCCCTGGCGATGGCCTGCGCCCTGGCGCCTGAGTTTGGCCCGCCGGCGGTCTCGCGGGGGGCAGGCACGCTGGCCTACGTCGCCGCCCCCGGCCGCGCCGAGGCAGCAGTGGTGCTGGAGCCGGACATGCCGCTGGCCGCGGCGCGGCTGGCCTTTCACGTGGGTATCAATGCGTTTGCGGATGCGCTGAACGTGCTTGGCCCGCCCGACATGCCGGTGAATTTCCGCTGGCCAGGGACGGTGTTGGTGAATCGGGGGCGCGTGGGGGATTTTCGCCTTGTCGCCCCGCCGGATGCCGCCGGTGACGCGGTGCCGGACTGGTTGGTGATCGGCTTCGATTGCCGCCTGGCTTGGCGCGAGGGGCATGAGAGCGGGCTGGCCCCCGGCGAGACCGCGCTGGCCGAGGAAGGTTTCGAGAACATCGCCGCCGAGGCGGTGGTCGAGGCCTGGGCCAGACATCTCCTGGCCGGCATGGACGAGTGGCAGCACAAGGGC
>CAXTJY010000097.1:0-9924 GCA_964244395.1 uncultured Rhodovarius sp. | reverse complement strand
GAGGCGCTGCCGCCGCAACCCCCGGCCTTCGCCGATGATTGCGACGTGGACGAGGCGATCCCGGTGGAAAGGCTCGACCACGTCGTCGATGTCGATGGCAGCCAGGCGTTGGCGACGGAGCTGGCGCGGCGCGGCGGCCACGTCGTCATTCAGGGGCCGCCCGGCACGGGCAAGAGCCAGTCGATCTGCAACATCCTGGCCCAGGCCGTGCTGGACGGCCGCAGCGTGCTGTTCGTGGCGGAGAAGCTGGCGGCGCTGGAAGTCGTGCAGCGCCGCCTCACCAACCTCGGCCTCGGCGCCGCCTGCCTGGAGCTGCACAGCGAAAAGCAGTCCAAGCGCGCCGTGCTGGACGAGCTGCGCGCCACCCTGGCCGTGCCGGCCCCGCCGAAGCCGGAGCGCGAGGCGGTGCTGAAACGGCTGGGCGACATGCGCGGCCGGCTGAACCGCCACGCGGCTGCCATGCGCGGCCCGGCCGGCGCCTCCGGAATGCCGTTGCACCAGGTGGTGGGCAGTCTGGTGGCGCTGCGGCAGCGCGGCGTGGCGGCACCCGACCTCACCCTGCCGTCACCCGATGCGGGACAGTTGGTGGCTTGGCGCGACGGGGCGCGCGACCTGGCCGCGCGTGCGGCCGACGGTGGCGCCGCAAGCGTGTGGCGCGGGGTGACGGCGCCGCTGGACGCGACAGCCGCCGAGCGGATGTTGGCCAGGCTGCCTGGCTGGATCAGGGCGTTCGCACTGGCGGGCAGCCTGCCCACCGCGCCCGGTGGCGTCGCCGCCGCGCGGGGCACCGAGTTCGCCCGCGCACCAGCCGGTGGCACCGCTGCGGTGCGGGGCGCAGTCCTCCCGGCCGCAACCGCCGGAACTGCCGGGGGCACACGGGACAGTACCGCCGCATCACACAGCGCCGCCGCCGCTCCGGCCGGGCCGATGGCGGCCGAGGCGGCGTGGTCCCGCGCGCAGGCGGTGGCCGCCGCGCTGGGCGAAGCGGCGCCGGACGATGCCGGCTACCAGGGCGGCCCCACACGGCTCGCGGCCCTGCGTGCCGATCTGGCCCTGCTCGCCGCAGCCGACCCCCGCCTGAGGCCCGAAGCCTGGAAGCGGACCGGCCTGGCCGAAGCCCGCGCCACCCTGGCCGAGCCGGCCGGACTGTTCGCCTTCCTATCCGGCCCGCGCCGCGCCGCCCGCGCCGTGGTCGCCGAGATCGCCACCGCCCCCGATGCCGACCCATTGCCGGTGCTGGACGCCGCCATCGCCCGGCAACAGGCGGCGGCGCGGCTGGATGCGGCCGGGCCCTGGGCACGGCTGGCCTTCGGCCCCGGCTGGCGCGCAGGCCCCGTGGTGGCGCCGGCAATGCCCGTGGCATCGCTTCGTCCGGCGTTGGACGCCATGGCGGAGCTGCGCGCCATCCTCGCCCCCGACATGGCGCAGGCCTTTGGCAGCGAAGCGCCCAGCTTCGCCGCCATGGCCGAGCAGTTGACGCTTTGGGCCAGCGACCCGGATTCCTTGCAGCCCTGGCTGGCCTGGCATCGCGCCCGCGCCGCCGCCCCGGAGCTGGCGACGCTGGCCGACCTTCTGGCGGCAGGGCGCCTGCAGCCGGAAGCCGCCGCCGACGCGGCCGAATACGCCTGGCTCGAAGCCCTGCTGCGCACCGCGATGCGCGACAACCCGGCGCTGGCCGCCTTCGACGGCGGCGCAATGGACCGTATCGTCGACGACTTCCGCGCCGCCGACTCAGCCCGCGTCGCGCTGACCCGCGCCGAGGCAGCCGCGGCCCACAGCTTCCGCATGCGCGCGGTGCGGGACAGCCCCGGCGTCACGCTTCTGCGGGGCGAGATGGAGAAGCGCCGTGGCCACTTGCCCGTGCGCGAGCTGCTGCTGCGGGTCGGCGCCACGGTCCAGGCCATCAAGCCCATCTTCATGATGAGCCCGCTCTCCGTCGCGCAATTCCTCAGCCCGCCACACGGCCTCAAGCCCGGCTTGACCTTTGACCTGCTGGTGATGGACGAGGCCAGCCAGATCGAGCCGGTGGACGCGCTGGGCGCCATCGCCCGCTGTCGCCAGATGGTGGTGGTGGGCGACGACAAGCAGATGCCACCGACCCGCTTCTTCCAGCGCATGACGTCGGACGACGAGGATGAAGCGCTGGAGGACGCCGCCGATACCGTAGCGGCGCGAGAGGTCGAAAGCATTCTGGGCCTGGCCAATGCCCGCGGCGTGCCCAGCACCATGCTGCGCTGGCATTACCGCAGCCGGCACGAAAGCCTGATCGCCACCTCGAACCAGGAATTCTACGGCAATCGGCTGCTGGTGCTGCCCAGCCCCATGCCGCGCAGCGCGGCGCTTGGCCTGTCGCTGATCCGCGTCGATGGACGCTTCGACACCGGCGCCAGCGGCACCAACGTCATCGAGGCGGCAGCGGTGGCGCAGGCAGTGATGCGCCACGCGAGGGAGACGCCGGCCGACACGCTGGGCGTCGCCGCCTTCAGCGTGAAGCAGCGCGACGCCATCATCGACGCGGTCGAAAAGCTGCGACGGGAGAGTCCGGACACCGAGCCCTTCTTCACCGCCAACCCGGCCGAGCCCTTCTTCGTGAAGAACCTGGAGAACGTGCAGGGTGACGAGCGCGACGCGATCATGATCTCGGTCGGCTACGGCCGCGACCGCGATGGCCGCCTGGCAATGCGCTTCGGCCCCCTCAGCGCCGCGGGGGGCGAGCGGCGGCTGAACGTGCTGATCACCCGGGCGAAGAAGCGCTGCATCGTATTCTCCGGCATCGGCGCGGAGGAGATCGACCTGGCCCGCGCCGGCGGCCGCGGCGTGGCCGCGCTGAAGACTTTCCTGGGTTTCGCCGCGGAGACCGGCGGGCTGCGGCCGAGCGGCGGCATCGGCGACTCGCCGCTGGCCGGCGCCATTGCCGAGGTGGTTCAGGCAGCCGGCAAGCGGCCGGTGAAGCATGTCGGCCTGTCCGGCCTGTTCCTGGACGTGGCGGCGGCCGGCGAGGCGGGTTTCGAACTTGGCGTGGAGACCGACGGCGCCGATTGGGCCGCGCTGCGCTGCGCGCGCGATCGCGATCGGGGCCGGCAGGGCGCCCTGGCCGGCATGGGCTGGAAGCTCGCCCGCAGCTGGAGCCTGGATTGGCTGAACCGCCCGGCCGCGGCCCAGGCCCGGCTGCGCCAGGCGCTGGGCGCGGCACCACCGGACATCGCACCACTGCCACCGCCCGAAACCGGCCTGGCGACGCCCTATGTCGAGGCCGATGTCCCGGCCATGCGCGACCGGGCCATCCTCGCCGCCACCGGCCGCCTGTCCGAGGCGCTGGCCGAGATCATCCGCATCGAGGCGCCGGTGCATCTGCAGGCGGTCGTGGAGCGCGCCCGCATCCTGCTCAGCGCGGATACCCTGCCGGCGGCCGACCGCGCCACACTGGTGCAAGGCGTGGAGCTGGCCAAGCGCCTGCACGGCGTGCAGGCCGATGGCGATTTTCTGCGCGCCGAGGACAGCCCGCCTCCCACGCCGCGCGACCGCCGGGCCGCCACGCCGCTGCTGCGCCGCCCCACCATGCTGCCGCCCACCGAGATCGAAGCCGCAGCCCGGGCCCTGCAAGCCGCGGCCCCCGCCGTCACCGAAGCCGAGCTGGCCGCCGGCCTGGCCCGTATGCTGGGGCTGGAAGCCAGCGCCGCTCCGGCGCTGGAGGCGCGAGTGGCGGCGTTGGTCGGGGCCGGCAGGCTTAGCCTGCCGGGCGGGGGCCGGCCCTGAGTTCGTCGCGGATTTCGGTCAGCAGCAGCTCGGCCTTGCTCAGCGTCACCGGCCTGGCCTCCTCCTTCGCCCTGAAACGCGACAGCAGCTTCACCATCCAGAACACCGCGAAGCCCACGATGACGAATTTGATGATGGCGTTGAGGAACTTGCCCACCGCCAGCACCGACGCCCCGCCCTGCCGCGTCGCTTCCAGGCTCGGCCGCCGCTCGCCGGTGATGACCAGGAACAGGTTGGAAAAATCGATCCCGCCCAGCAGCAGGCCCAAAATCGGGTTCAGCAGGTCTTCCACCGCAGAGGTCACGATGGCGGTGAAGGCAGCGCCGATGACGATGCCCACCGCCAGGTCGATGACGTTGCCGCGCATGATGAAGGCCTTGAACTCGCGAAGCCAGGCTGGCTCGTGCAAGGGAATCGGCGACTGCATCCTGGGGCGCTCCTCGGCGGGGCCTGCATGGTAGGCTGAGGGTCGTCGATTCGCGCCGGAAAGAGCCCCGCATGCCGCCACGCCCCGCTTTGGATCAGCAGGTCACCTTCCTCTACGCCGAGGATGCCGACCCCTGCTGGGATTTTTACGAGCGGGTGATGGAATTGCCGCTGGTGCAGGATCAGGGGCGGGTGCGCATCTACGAAGTCGCCGGTGGCCGCGCCTACCTCGGGCTTTGCATGGCCGGGGCGCCGCGCGCCAGCGACAATCCGCGCGTCGAGGGCGGCGTGTGCTTTACCTTCGTCACCGCTGACGTGCAGGGCTGGTACGACTTCCTGGCGGCCAAGGGCGCCGCCATTCCGCAGCCGCCGCAGAGCTCGGCGGAATACCGCATCCACCACTTCTTCCTGCACGATCCCGCCGGCAATCTGCTGGAGATTCAGCGCTTCGACCGGCCGGACTGGCCGGCCCCACCTTCCGCGTAACCCGAAGCCGCCTGGCGCGTATCGCAGACATGGAGGTTCCCATGCTGCGATGGATGGTGCTGGGCGTGGCCTTGCTGATCGCCGGGTGCGGGCTGCGGCCGGCTGCGTCAGGCGGGAGCGGCGGTGTGGAGAATTTCGGTTCGTCGCAGCGCGGCCAGGGCAGCGGCAATGGCGGCAGTTAGTTGCCCTCACATTCCTTGCAACCATAACCCCACGACATCGTTCAGACTGTGCTCGCTGAAACAGAGGAGAGAGCAATGTCAAGTTCCTGGATGCTGGCGGCCCCCGCCGCCCTTGCCCTGCTCGTCGCGGGCTGCACCACCAACCAACCGACAAATCAGATCTCCCCGGTGGCCAATGCCAGCGCCGGCGTAGGCAACGCGCCGGGCAACCCGGTCTCGCCCAATAGCCCGCCGGCAGTCACCGGCACGTTGACCAACACCGAAGCTCAGGCCGCCCCGGCGCCGGGCACCCGGCGCAGCACGTTGCGGCGTTCAGGCACCACCAATGCCACTGGCTTCGGCGGTTCCGGCCGTGCACCATCGCCCTCGCAGCAGGAAGGCAACGGCGGCTCGTAAAGCCCGAGGGCGGCCGCGTGGCCGCCTGGACTGGCCAGCGCAACCATTATGGCCTTGCGCCCTTTAATCATCATTAACCAACGGACAGGACAGACACCATGAACGCATTCTTCAAATTGGCCGCGCCCGCGGCTCTCGCCATCTTCGTGACGGGCTGCGGGACGAACCCGGCGCCGATCCCCGTGCCGACCGCGATGTCGGCCCCGCAGGACCAGATCGTGCCGCCGTCCGCCGCGCCGACCGTGGCGGAGGCTCCCGCCCCGGCAACGCCGGCGCGCACCACGTTCCGCGGCCGCCGCGTTTCGCCCGGCACGGTGGCCCGTCCCAGCACCGCGCAGTCCGAGCAGACCACTGCCGGGCCGACCGCCGTGGGCCGTATGCCGGCGCCGGCGCAGCCCGTGGGAACCGGTGGGTCGTAGTCTTCCGACCAGCAGGTTGCGGCCAGGCGGCTTTTGCCGCCTGGCCGTTTTGCTGTCCGCGCTCTGGCTGTCCGGCTGCGTCGCCGGCGACCGAAGCGGCGATACGCCGCGGCCGGACAACAACATCCGCTCGGGATTTGGATCGTGACGCTCAGCGCGCCAGCAGCCACTCCGGCAATCCCGTCACCAGCGTGACCGGGAAGACGGTGATCAGTACCACCGTCAGCACCAGCATCAGGAAGAAGGGCATCGACGCCCAGGCCACTTCCGTCTGTTCCTTTCCCGTCATGGTCTGCATGACGAAAAGGTTGAAGCCCAGCGGCGGGGTGATCTCCGCGATCTCCACCAGCAGCACGATGAAAATGCCGAACCACACCAGGTCGAAGCCGGCCTGCTGCACGATGGGCACCACCACGGAGGTGGTGAGCACGATCATCGAAACGCCGTCCAGCGCCATGCCGAGAATGACGTACACCACCGTCAGCAAGGCGATGATGCTGTAGGGGCCGAGCCCTGCGCTTGCCACTGCCTGGGCCAGCGCCGTGGGAATGCCGGTAAGCGCCATCGCCTTGGTCAAGAAGGCGGCGCCGGCCAGGATGAACAGGATCATGCAGGAGAGCCGGGTTGCCGCGGCGAGGCTCTCGAAGAAGCTGCTCCAGGTGAGCGTGCGCGTCACCAGCGCCAGGATCAGGCTGCCCAGCACCCCGAAGGCCGCGGCCTCCGTCGCCGTGGCCCAGCCGATGAACATGGTGCCGATGACGCCGATGATGAGCAGCCCGCAGGGAATGAGCTGGGCCGAGGCGCGCATCTTCTCGACGAAATTCAGCCGCGGTTCGGCCGGCGGCTGCTTGGCCGGGTTCATCAGCGCCCAGACGATGATGTAGCCGCTGAACAGGAGCATCACGACCAGCCCCGGCAGGCAGCCGGCGATGAACACCCGCACGATCGAGACCTCGGCGGCCACGGCATAGATCACCATGATGATCGAGGGCGGGATCATGATGCCCAAGGTGCCGGCGGTGGCCAGGCTGCCGATCGAGATGCTTTCGTCATACCCGCGGCGCTGCAGCTCCGGCAGCGCGATGCGTGACACGGTGGCGCAGGTCGCGGCCGACGAGCCGGACACCGAGCCGAAGATGCCGCAGGCCAGGATGTTGACGTGCAGCAGGCGCCCGGGCAGGCGCCGCACCCAGGGCGCCAGGCCGTTGAACAGCTCCTCGCTCAGCTTGGTGCGGAACAGGATTTCGCCCATCCAGACGAACATCGGCAGCGCCGCCAACGTCCAGGAGCCTGTGCTCTCCCAGTAGGCCGAGGCCAGGAACAGCCCGGGCGACGGGTTGACCACCAGCATGGCGATGTAGCCAGTGCCGGCGAGCGACAACGCGATCCACAGCCCGGTGCCCAGCAACACGCAGAGCAGGAACAGCAGCAGGAGCGAGAGGGTGATAAGGTCCATGTTCAGACCTCCGCCGAAAAATCGCCGCGCGCCGCGCGTTCTTCCGCCGCCACCACGTAGTTCGGTTTGTAGCCGCGCAGCACCGTCGTCAGTTCATCCAGGATCGCGATCAGCAGGACGCCGGCGCCCAGCGGCATGGCCAGCTTCGGCACCCAGAGCGGAAAGGCCACGCTGCCCTGCGCCATATCGTCGATCTCGTAGCTGAATGCGACGTCGTTGGCGGTCCAATAGACAATGTAGCCGACCAGGGCGGCGGCCAGGCCGAGCGAGATGATTTCGAATGCCCGGCGGGCGCCAGGCCCCAGCCGCTCGATGAACAGTCCGACGCGAATCAGCTCGCCACGACGGAAGGTGTACGCCAGGGCAAAGAAGGCGGAACCGACGCAGAGATAGGCGGTGAGGTCATCCGCCCCCGGAAAAGGCCGGTTCAGGCTGCGCAGGCCGACCTGCAGCATCATGATGGCGAAGATGCCGAAGAGGCAGGCGGCGGCGACGGCGGCACTGACCCAGTAGAGCGCGTCGAGCGCCCGCCGCAGCCCGGTCACGCCCCGCCCCGGCGAGCGGGGCTGAGGCCACCTCGCAAAGTGGGGCCAAAGCTTCCTCGGGGAGCGGGACTCAAGAACGCGCCGCGCGGTACTGCGCGATGACGCGCGCGCCATCCTCGCCTGCGCGGCTCAGCCATTCATTGACCATCTCGGTGCTGACACGATCCAGCGCCGTCATCAGCGCCGGCGTCGGCGTCGCCACGTTCATGCCGCGCTGGCTCAGGATGTTCTGGTTTACCGTCGCGGCCTCCTCCGCCATGGTCCAGCCGCGCGTCTCCGCCTCGGTGGACAGGCGCCGGATGGTCGCTTGGTCCGCCGGACTCAGCGCATCGAAGGCGCGGCGGCTCATCAGCACCGCGTTCTTGGTGAAGGTGAAGCCGACGGGAGTGAAGACCCGGGCGTAATCCCAGGCGCTGCTGTCCACGCCGGTGGTGGCGGAGGTGACCATGGCATTGACCACGCCGGTGGCGAAGGCCTGCGGCAGCTCCGCCGCCTGCACCAGCGTGGGCGTGGCGCCGATCAGGGTGGCGAAGCGGTTGGTCATGACCGAGAAGGTGCGGAAGCGGGTACCGCGCAATGCCTCGATCGTGTCGACCGGCGTCTGCGTATAGAAACCCGAATAGGGCCAGGGCACCATGTACAGCAGCGTCAGCCCCTGGCGGGCGAAGCGGGCTTCGATGAACGGCTTGGTCAGTTCGGCCAGCCGCCTGGCCTCCTCGAAGCTGCGCACGAGCTGCGGAATGCCGTCCAGCTCGAAGAACGGGTCCTCGTTGCCATACGCGCTGAGCAGGATTTCGCCCAGCTGCACCTGACCCTGCTGCACGCCCCGCTTGATGGCGGGCAGCGCCAGCAGCGAACCGTTGCTGTGCATCTGCACCGACACGCGGCCGCCGGTCGCGGCCTCGATGGCGTCCGAGAAAAGCCGCGCGTTGCGGGTGTGGAAGTTGCCGTCCGGATAGGCCAGCGCAAATTGCCAGCGCGCCTGGGCCTGAGCCTGGGTTGCAGATAAGGCAGCGGCGCCGGCGAAGGCGGCACGACGAGTGAAAGACATGGGTGAAGCTCCCGATCACGAATTGGCGGGGAGCATCATGCGGTTTGCCCAGGGCTGGCAAGCCCGCAAACGCCTGACCTTTCGGCCATGAAACGCGCCCTGCCCACGTCCGGGGCAGGCTTTGCCCTCAACCGGCCGCGCAGTACGCCGCCAACAAGCGCCACCCGTCCTCGCCCACGCGGGCGGTCCATTCATCGGCGATGGCGCGGCCTACGGCGGCCAGGGCTTCGAGCAGCTCCGGCGCGGGATCGCGACCACCATGCCGCGCTCCGCCAGGACGCGATGCTGGCTGATGGCGGCGTCCTCCGACAGCTCCCAGCCGCGAGTGTCGGCGCGGCTAGCGGCTTCGCGAAGCTGCGCCTGTTGGGATGCCGGCAGCGTCTCCAGCGTGCGACTACCCAGCCGTCGCCACGTAAGCCTTCAGCTCCTCAGCTTCGTGCTCCGCAGCGGCAATTCGCGCCTTCACCAGATCGCCGATCGAGACCATGCCCACCAGCCGGCCATCCTCGGTCAGCACCGGCAGATGTCGCACCCGGCGGTCGGTCATCATCTGCAGCCCTTCCTGCACCGTGCTCTCAGGTGTCACCGTGTGCAGAACTCGGGTCATCAGCTGCCCGGCGCTCATTCGAAAGGTGGCCTCGCCGCCGCCAGCCATGGCACGCACGATGTCGCGCTCGCTCACGATCCCCAGGACGGTGCCATCCGGCTCCACCACCAGCACTGCGCCGATTCGGTGCTGCGCCAGGGTGCGGGTGATGGAGGCCACCGAATCATCCGTCGCCACCGACATCACCTGGCCGCCCTTGGATTTCAGAATCGAGGCGATCATGCGCTGTTCTCCATGCGTGTCTTGAAGCCGCAAGGGTGCCGCCCGCCGCCCCGGAAACACAAGGGAAACCGTTGCTTTCCGCGGGATGTGACTGTGCGGTGCAGCGAGCGCACCGCAACATCTCGTTACGCTGGCAGAAGCCGAATGACCTCACGTTAACGCTCGGTTACGCCGGCACGACCTGCGGCGTGGGCAGCGGATTGCTGGTCATCAGCTGCGTCTTCACCAGCGCGGCGAAGCGACCGTTCTGCATGACCAGCTCATCGAAGCCACCGCGCTCCACCACCGCGCCGCCTTCAAAGACGAGGATCTCGTCAGCATCGCGCACCGTGGACAAGCGGTGGGCGATGATGAAGGTGGTGCGGCCCTCCATCAACG
>CAXTJY010000096.1:7132-9988 GCA_964244395.1 uncultured Rhodovarius sp. | reverse complement strand
GCGCAGCCCGCCGCCCGAAGCCTCCACCAGGCTGCGGCCCCAACGGCCGAGGCCGAAGATCGCGGCGTCGATCATGGGGCGGCCATGGGGCGGATGGCCTCCAGCACGGCAGCGCTGTCCGCCCCCTGCCCCACCAGCGCCACGGCCTGCCGTAGCAGAACACGCTGCGCCGTCATCAGCGGCAGGGGCTGCCCGACGCCGGCGGCCTCTTCCAGGATCATGTCGGCGTCCTTCAGCGTCTGCGCGATATGCGATTCGGGTGCGTAGTCGCGCGCCACCATTTTCGGTCCCTTGCCCGCCATGACGGCGGAATACGCCGCGCTGCCCGTGAGCGCGGCCAGGAAAGCACCGGGGTCCAAGCCCACCGCCGCCGCAAACGCCAGGCCCTCGGCCAGCGCCGCGCGGTTCAGCTGCAGCACCAGGTTGATGCCCAGCTTCACCCGGGCCGCATCGCCGGCCGACCCCAGCTCCAGGCGCCTGGGGCAAAGGATCGTGAGAATGCGGTCGGCCGCCGAACGGGCCGTCGGCTCCCCGGCGACCAACGCCGTCGCCTCGCCGCGCCTAATCTGCGCGCTGGTGCCGGAGAGCGGGCATTCGACCAGCGCGTGACCGAGCCCTGCCAGCCGAACCTCGATGTCCGCGATGCGGGAAGGGGTGGCGGTGGTGACGCAGAGGAAGGTCGTGGGCGCCCCGGTCCATGCCTCCGCGCCGAACAGCAGGCTCTCCAGCTGATCCGCATCATACACCGCGAGGATGACGGTGCGGGACCTCGCCAGCACGGCCCCCGGCGTGGCGGACGCCCGGGAGCCCAGCAGCGCTGCCCTGGCTGGATCAGGGTCGAAGCCCAGCACTTCCGCGCCAGCCGCCAGCAGCCGTTCCGCCAGTGCCATGCCGACCAGGCCCAGGCCGAAAATGCCGATCGTCACAGCCGGTAGACCCGTTGCGCATTGTCGTGCAGCACCGCCGCGCGCTCGTCATGCGTCAGCCCGGCCAGGCATTCGCGCATGGTGGCGACGATCTCGGCATAGCTTGTCCACAACGTCTCGATGGGCCAGTTGCTGCCGAAAAGGCAGCGCTCGGGGCCGAAGAGCTCCAGCGTCTCCAGAACCACGGGGCGCCAGAGCACGACCGAGCAGACATGCTCGAACGTGCCGAGCCCCGAAAGCTTGCACACGATGTTGGGGCAAGCCGCCAGTTGCCGCATGCCCTGCCGCCAGGTCTTCCATCCCGCCGTGCTGCGGTCCTCCAGCATGCCGGCATGCTGGAGGACGAATGTCTGTGCCGGATAGGCCCGGGCCAGTTCGGCCGCATCCGCCATCTGGCCGGGGAAGACCTGCAGGTCGAAGGACAGGCCGCGGCGCCCGAGCTCGGCCAGGCCGGCGCGCCAGGCGGGGTCGCGCATCAGGGTGGGCGAAGTGGCGAAGCGGTAGAGCGGCTTTTCGTGCCAATGCATTTGCTGGCGGATGCCGCGTAGGTTGCCATGGGCAGCCTGCCCATCCAGCACCGCAGCCAGGCTGGGCGAAGCCAGATCCGCATAGCCCACGATGCCATGCGGAAAACCATGTCCGTCCGCCACCGACTGCGCCCAGCCGACCTCCTCGACTTCCGCGCCCGGCGCCACGTTGATCTGGATGAAGACGGACTGCACCACCCCCGCGGCCCGGCACTCCGTCAAAAACTCCTCGGCGCCGTAATCGCGCCGCAGGGGGCCGTAATCGCCGAAGATGCGCGGCACCTGCGGCCCCGACAGCCAGGGTACGTCCGCCAGCCGCCAGAGGTGGTGGTGGGCGTCGATGATCGGTTGGTCCACTATTGCGGCTCGATACCGGCCTCGCGCGCCGCGGCGGTCCATTTCACGATCTCGCTGCGGATGAAGTCCTGGAACTCCTGCGGCGACTGCACCGCGGTGCTGAGGCCGATCTCCGCCATCCGGGCGCGCGTCGTGGGGCGGTTGAAGAACTCGCCGATCAGCGCGGCGTAGCGATCGACCACAGGCTGCGGCGTCCGCGCCGGAGAGGCGAAGCCGTACCAGATCGTCACGTCGAAGCCCGGCAGGAATTCGGCCATGGCCGGCAGCTCCGGCATGAGCTCGCTGCGCGTGGCGGCGGTGACGGCCAGGCCGCGCAGCGTGTTGCCCTGCATCTGCTGCAACGAAATGGCATAGTCGGCCAGGGAAAAGGTGATGGCGCCCTGGATCACGTCGCCGACGGCGATGGGCACGCCGCGATAAGGAATGGGTTCGGCCAGCACCCCGCCAGCCGAGCGCAGCCGCGCCAGCGACATCTGGGCGGCGCCGGAGCCGTAGCCGGCGGACATCGTGTTCGAATTCCGGCGCGCATACTCCAGGAAGCTGGCGAAGTCCTGCGCCGGGAAGTCCGGCCGGACCAGCAGCACCATCGCGGTGGTGATGACGCGCCCGATCAGCGCGAAATCGGTCACCGGATCGTAAGCCAGGCGCCGGAACATGGAGACGTTGGAGGCGTGTGTGCTGTTGGTGACGATGCCCAGCGTGTAGCCATCCGGCGCCGCGCGGGCGATCTCCAGCGCGCCGATACTGCCCAGCGCGCCGGGCCGGTTCTCGATCACCACGGGCTGGCCCAGATTTTCGCGCAGATGCTCGGCCACCAGGCGCGCCACCAGATCGGGGCCGGAGCCGGGGGGAAAGGGGACGATCATCCGCAAGGATCGAGTGGGCCAGTCCTGCGCCGCGGCCGGCATGGCGCCGGAACACAGGAGCAGCAGGACGCCCAGCAGGGCGTGGAAGCCGAAGCGGCGCATGGCGTTTCCCTTATAATGGAGAGCGGTTGTCCCGCACCCCGGGTTAAATATCCGGATATTTGGCCGGCCCGCAAGCCT
>CAXTJY010000096.1:5872-7122 GCA_964244395.1 uncultured Rhodovarius sp. | reverse complement strand
GTCCGCGTTGTGCTGCCCTATAAGCTGCAATCATCCGGCTCAGGGGCAAGGCATTTGGAACTCGACGGTCTGGAAGTCCGCGCCCTGCGCGAGCGCGGCTTGGCCCTGCGCAAGGCGATGTTCGGCGATGAGGCGGTGGATGGCCGCATGCGCGCCGCCGGGGATTTCGGCGCGCCGCTGCAGAACATCATCAACGCGTACATCTACGGTGACATCTGGAGCCGCGAGGGGCTGGCGCCCGACATTCGCAGCCTGGTGATGCTGGGCATCACCGCCGCCAGTAACCGGCCCGAGGAGTTCAAGGTGCACGTGAAAGGCGCCATCGCCGCCGGCTGCACGCCGGAGCAGATCCAGGGTGTACTGCTGCTGGTGGCGATGTATTGCGGCGTGCCGGCCGCCATACAGACTCACACCATCGCCGCAGAGATGCTGGCGGCCGCGGGGCCCGCGAGTGGAGTGGCTGGATCGACGCCACACGACTAAGCTTCGCCGCATGAGCAGTGACCAGCGCGGCGTTGTCGGGGGTGAAGGCACCCGCCCTGTTGGCTCGCCCGACCGATGAAGGCGGCCGCCTTCGAATACCTTCGGCCCGGCACGCTGGCCCAGGCGGTGGCGATGCTGGATGGCGAGGCCCGGCCTTTCCTGGGGGGCCAGTCGCTGTCTCCCACCATGAATCTGCGGCTGGCGAGGCCGACCCGCCTGGTCGACCTCAAGCCGTTGGACATGCGCGGCTTCAGCGCCGATGCGACCAGCTTCCACCTCGGCGCCGGCCACACCCATGCCGCCGTCGAGGATGGCGCGATGGAGGATATGAGCGCCGGCCTGCTGCCGCATGCGGCGCGCGGCATCGCCTACCGCGGCGTCCGCAACCGCGGCTGCCTGGGCGGCAGCCTCGCGCATGCCGACCCAGCGGCGGACTGGCTGACATTGCTGATCCTGCTGGGTGGCACGGTGCAAACCAACGTTCGGACCATCGCGGCGGAAAGATTTTGCACCGGCGCCTACGCGACCGCGCTGGCGCCAGATGAAATCCTGACCGGCTGCAACTTGCCACGCCTTTCCGCGGCCGCCCACTGGGGTTGGTGCAAGATCAACCGCAAGACCGGCGCCTTCGCCGATGCGCTGGGCGGCGCCGTGCTGGATGGCGCCCTGTGCCGGGTGGTGGTGGGCGCTATCGAGGCCGCCCCACTGTTGCTGCCGGAAACCTCTGTCGCGCTGCGCGAGCGCGGCGCCGCGGCGGCGATGCAGAC
>CAXTJY010000096.1:5560-5862 GCA_964244395.1 uncultured Rhodovarius sp. | reverse complement strand
TGCTCGGCGCGAGGGTTCCGCTGATGTCGGCGATGCAGACCGCGCGCGCCGAATGCGAGGCGCTACTACCGCAGCTGGACCCCGCGGGCCGCCGACTACGGGCGGTAGCGGTGTGCCGGGCGCTTGAGGCATTGCGGCCATGACACTGCTGCACCTCATCGTGAACGGCCGCGCGACTGAGGCGCAGGTAACCCCGCGCACCCACCTGGCCGACCACTTACGGGAAGCATTGCACCTCACCGGCACCCATTTGGGCTGCGAACAGGGCGCCTGCGGCGCCTGCACCGTGTTGCTGGACGAGC
>CAXTJY010000096.1:0-5550 GCA_964244395.1 uncultured Rhodovarius sp. | reverse complement strand
CGCGGTGGAGTGCGAAGGCGCCCAGGTGCGCAGCATCGAGGGCTTCGATGACGATCAGCTGATGGTGGAACTCCGCGCCGCCTTCACCCGGCACCACGCCTTGCAATGCGGCTACTGCACGCCCGGCATGCTCATCACCGCGCACGACATGGTGCAGCGCCTGGGCGAGCAGCCGGAGAAGCGGGTGCGCGAGGAGCTGGCAGGGAATCTGTGCCGCTGCACCGGCTATCAGGGCATCGTGCTGGCGGTGATGGCGGTGGCAGCCGGTCGGGCTTCGCGGCCGGAGACGGCGCAGTTGCCTTCAGCACCGGGCACCCTGCCGGCCGGCACTCCCGACGCAACCGACGAAGCTCAAAGCATGGGGCAGGCTGTCGCTGGGACCGCATTCGCCGCCGCCTCGGCGACGGTGGGCCATGCCGTAGCCCGTGGCGGCATGGCCGAGGCCTCCCTTTCAGGTAGGCCGGCCACCCCGTTGATTGGCAGCACTGGCGTCACCGAGGCCCTGACCATCGACGCCCCGCCCGAGGCCGTCTTCGCCGCCCTCGCGGACCCGCGTCGCGTCGCCGCCTGCTTGCCTGGCGCCGAGCTGACGGCTTGGGACGGCACGAACCTCGAAGGCCGCATGCGCGTTGCCCTCGGCCCAATCAAGGTCGCGTTTTCCGGCACCGGCGAGGCCAGTTCCGACCCAACCCTGCGCAGCGGCAGCCTGACCGGTCGGGGCCGTGATGGCGGGACCGGCGGTGGCATGGCCGGCAGCATCGCTTGGCGGGTCGAGCCGCAGGGCAGCGGCAGCCAGCTCACTATGATCCTGCAATGGCGCTTGTCCGGCCCGCTCGCGGGCTTTTCCCGTGGCGGGCTGCTGCGTGACCTCGTCGGCCGCATGGCGCGCGAATTTGGTGTCAATCTCAGTCGTGAACTGGCCGGCCAGCCCGCCCTGCCCTCGGCGCCGCCCTCGGTATTGTCGATGCTCCTCGCCTCCCTGCGAAGTTGGCTGTCCCGCCGATTGAATCGCCAAGACGGGGGCAGCTGACTTCACGCCAACGGTCCCAAGCGGATGCGGCCATTGCCACCCACTTCGTGCTAGATTCGAGAACATCAACGGCGGCGACGGCGGCGAAAATTTGGGTTCGCTTCAGCCGTTGATGCGCAGCACCCGCATCGCCTCATCCCACGTCGCGCGGTCCGGCGCCGCCAGCAGCCCACCCGTGCTGTCGAGCGGCGTGTAGTCGGAGCCGTCGAAACGGGCCGAATAACCACCCGCCTCCCGATGCAGCAGCCAGCCCGGCGCATGGTCCCACGGCAGCAGGCGGTTGTAGGCGAGCAGGTGGAGGTGGCCGGACGCCGCCAGTCGCCATTCATGCGCTGCGCAACGCAGGTTCTGCACCCCGGCCAGCGCCGCCAGCGCCGGCAGGATTCGCGCCTTGCGCTCCGGTACCATGTAGCCCCAGGAGATGGCGCCCAGCATCGAAGCCATCGGCGCCGGGGCGGCCACCTGCAGCGCCGCCCGGGCGCCAGTGGGCGACTCCGAGAAGGCGCCCTCGCCGCGCAGCGCCACGCCCATGTCGCCGCTCATCGGGTCGAGCACCCAGCCTGCCACGATCTCGCCGTTCACCACGGCGGCGGCCATCACGCCGAACAGCGGCAGGCCGGCGGCGAAATTGGCGGTGCCGTCCACCGGGTCCACGGTGAAGGCCAGCGCCGCATCGGCCATGCGCCCGGGCAGCCCGGGGTCGGCGGCCGTCGCCTCCTCGCCCACCACCAGGCAGCCGGGGAAGCGGGCGTGCAGCGCGGCGGTGATGTGCCGCTCCGCCGCCTCGTCGGCATCCGTCACCAGGTCCAGCGCCGAGCTCTTCTGGCGGATGGCGGAGGCGCTCAGGTTGCGGAAGCGCGGCATGATCTCGGCAGCCGTGGCCACCCGCAGCATCTCCGCCACATCCGCCAGCGCGCGATGGTCGAACTTCACGCGTCGTTCGCGAAGGGCGGCAGCTGATGGAACCGGGCCCGCGCGGTGGCCGACATCCGCACGCGGATGCGCAGCACCTCTTCCTCGGGCACCGTCTCCAACACCTCCGCGTGGCGGTGCAGCCAGGCGATACGGGCGCCGTCACCAGCCGCGATGGCGTGCTCGCTCTCCTGCTGGCCCTCGCCAAGCCGGGCATCGACTGCCGCCAGCAACCCGTCCAGCCCGTCGCCATTCAGGGCCGAGACCGCCATGCCTGACACCCGTTCGGGTGGCAGCAGATCGGCCTTGTTCAAAACCTCGATCACGCGCGACTGCCAGTTTTCGTCCAGCGCCGCATCGGCACCTTCCGCCATGTCTGACAGAACATGCAGAACATCGGCGCGCTGCGCCTGGGTGTCGGGGTGCGCGGCGTCGCGGACGTGCAGGATGATGTCGGCGGCCGCCACCTCCTCCAGCGTCGCGCGGAACGCCTCGACAAGCTGCGTCGGCAGCTCGGAGATGAAGCCTACGGTGTCGGACAGGATGGCGGTGCGGCCCGAGGGCAGGCTGATCTGCCGCATGGTTGGGTCGAGCGTGGCGAAGAGCTGGTCCTGCGCATACACCCCGGCGCCGGTCAGCGCGTTGAACAGGGTGGACTTGCCAGCATTGGTGTAGCCGACCAGCGCCACGATCGGGTACGGCACCCGCGCCCGGGCGCCGCGATGCAGGCCGCGGGTGCGACGCACCTGCTCCAGCTCCTTCTTCAACCGCACGATGCGGTCGTCAATCAGCCGCCGGTCGATCTCCATCTGGCTTTCGCCCGGGCCGCCCAGGAAGCCGGCGCCGCCGCGCTGGCGCTCCAGGTGGGTCCAGGACCGCACGAGGCGCGAGCGCTGGTAGCTGAGATGCGCCAGTTCGACCTGCAGCGAGCCTTCCCGCGTGCGGGCGCGCTCGCCGAAGATCTCCAGGATCAGCCCGGTGCGGTCGATGACCTTGACGCCCCAGGCCCGCTCCAGATTGCGCTGCTGGACCGGCGACAGGGCGGCGTCCACGACGACGACCTCGACCTCCTGTTCCTCCAGCGCTTTTTTCTCCATCGCCACCTGGCCCTCGCCCATCAGGGTGCTGGGCCGGCGCTCGCGCAGCGGGTGGATGGCGGTGCGGACGATGGTGACGCCGATGCTGGCGGCCAGCCCCACCGCCTCCGCCAGGCGTGCCTCGGCGGCCCGCACCGAGCCGGGCGGGCTGAACTCCAGCACCCCCGATCGCTGCGGCCGCTCATGCGGCAGGATGACGGCGGCGCGGGTCGGCCCGGCCTCGGTCTCAGTCGGTCCCGGCAGGGGTGGGTTCCTTGGTGGTCTCACGCGGCGGAATGCTGAGCGTGGATTCGCGACGCGGCGGCGCGGCGCCCTCGGCGGTTGCGCCCGGCGCCGCTGTGGCGTCGAACAACATGATCGGCGCGCCCGGCATCACGGTACTGATTGCGTGCTTGTAGATCAGCTGCGTGTGCCCGTCCCGCCGCAGCAGCACGGAGAAATTATCGAACCAAGTGATGATGCCTTGCAGCTTGACGCCATTGATCAGGAACACCGTCACCGGCGTCTTCGACTTGCGCACGTGGTTCAGGAACACGTCCTGCACGTTCTGCGACTTCTCGGCGGCCATGCGGCCTCCTTCCATTCTTTGTGGCCAGAGCCCCTTCTGGAGCGCCTGGCTGGTTCGTCCGCGCCCACCCGTGTGGGTCGCGGCGTCGCTCAACGCGAGGTTCAAGCATTGGGCATGCGCCCCGCTTTGTCCAGCGCGGCCAGATGCGTGGCCAGCGCGGCGGCATCCCGAAAATGCATGTCCGGCGAGCAGGCGGCCACGCCGCCATCATGCGCCGCATCGCCCAACAGCACGGCGGTCAATCCGGCGACACGGGCCGCCTGCATGTCCAGCGCTGTGTCGCCCACATACCAGGCGTCGGCCCCGGCCGGCACGCCACAGGCGCGCAGGGCGAGCCGCATGGGCGCGGGGTCCGGCTTGTCGCCCGATGCATCGCCCGCGCCGACGGAGGCCTTAAAAAACCCATCCCAGCGCAGATGCGCCACCTCGTCGCGCAGCATCGGCCCCTGTTTGTTGGAGACGATGGCCAGCGGCGCCACCTGCACCGCCACCCGCAGCATGGGCGCGGTGCCCGGCATGGGCCGCAGCACGTCCAGGTGCTTGTCGCGCACCGCGGCGTAGAACAGGTCGCGCGCCCGGTGCCAGTCCGTGCCGAAGATCTCGGGGAAGGATTCGGCCAGGCTGCGTCGCGTGTTGGCGAGTACGTCCTCCATCGACCATTCCGGCTTGTCGAAGCCGCGGAAGGCGGTGTTGAGGCCGTGCTGTATCGCCGCCCAGCCATTGGCCAGGGTGTTGTCCCAGTCGAAGATGATGGCGGTCGGCGCCTCAGCCACTGGTGGCGCCGTCATTCATTCTCGCGGGCCGCGCCGTCATTGCCTCAGCCACTGGTGGCACGATCCTCGGCCTGAACGCCCAGGAATTTCAGCTTGCGGTGCAGCGCGCTGCGCTCCATCCCCACGAAGGTCGCGGTGCGGGAAATGTTGCCGCCGAAGCGCAGCAACTGCGCCTCCAGATATTGCCGCTCGAACAGCTCTCGCGCCTCACGCAGCGGCAGCGTCATGATCTCGCTGGAGCGGTCCAGCTTCAGCATGGCCGGCGCCGCAGCGCCGACTTCCGGCGGCAGCATGTCGGCGCGGATCGGCGCGCCCGCCTCGCCCGGCGCCATGATCAGCAGCCAGTCCATCAGGTTCCGCAGCTGGCGGACGTTGCCCGGCCAATCGTATGTCTGCAAAGCGGCGAGCGTGTCCTCGCTGATCTCGCGCGCGGGGATGCCGCTGGTCTCGCCTGAGCGCGCCATGAAGTGCCGCGCCAGGGAGGGGATATCCTCGCGCCGGTCACGCAGCGCCGGCACCCGCAGCGGCACCACGGAGAGGCGGTAGAACAGATCCTCGCGAAACCGCCCGGCGCTGATTTCTCCCTGCAAATCCCGGTTGGTGGTGGCGATCACCCGCACATCCACATTCACCCGCACCGAGCCGCCGATGCGGGCGAAGCCCTGATCCTGTAACGCCCGCACGATCTTGCCCTGGGTTTCCAGCGGCATGTCTGCCACCTCGTCCAGCACCAGCGTGCCGCCATGCGCGCGCTCCAGCACGCCGGCGCGGCGCGGTCCGTCGGCGCTGGGCTCGACGCCGAACAACTCCTCCTCGATCCGGGCGGGATTCATCGTGGCGCAGTTGATGGCGACGAACGGCCCATCGACGCGGCGGGAGCGGGCATGGATCATCCGCGCCACCACCTCCTTACCGGCACCGGCGGGGCCAGAGATCAGCACCCTCGACCCGGTGGGGGCGACCCGCTCGATAGCCGTGCGCAACTGGGTGATGATGCTGGAGATGCCGATCAGCTCGGTCTCCGGCCCCGCCCGCATGCGCAGCTCGCTGATCTCGCGCTGCAGCTTCGCTGCCTCCAGCGCCCGGTTGACGATCAGCAGCAGCCTGTCGGATTTGAACGGCTTCTCGATGAAGTCGTAGGCGCCGATCTGGATCGCCTGCACCGCCGTC
>CAXTJY010000095.1:6876-10055 GCA_964244395.1 uncultured Rhodovarius sp. | reverse complement strand
ATGAGTTTAAAACGTTTCTCAGTAAGGTCCTAGAAGACTTTCGGGCCTTTCCGCGCGGCCGCGCGCCAACCGGCGCCATGAAGTGCGAGATCAGGCGGAGCCCGGCCCCGCCGGGCCCACCCGCCTTGGCGGCCCACTGAGCCGGGTCGTTCCGCTCTTCGCGGGAACGCTGTCCAGCCGGAGCTGTTTTCAGTCGGGCCTGTCGCATGGCAACTCCGCCGGCAAAAGAAGCGGGGGTGCCGAGCCGCCGCACATCTCGACACCCCCATCGCATCGCCTGGCCTTTAAGGCATTCGAGCGACGCGAAAGCCGGACCCTAAATCACAGTAAAATGTGATGTCAACACTATTCAGTTATTTAGGAACGAGTGCGGGGTCAATTTGATCCCGGTATTTGGTCGCCATGCGGTCGATCTGTTCGATCTGCCGGGCCGTGAGGCGCGGCTCGCGCGCAGATGCCTTCATGGCCATGCCGTGGATGAACGTCTGATCGCCGGCAGCGAAGGAAGAGCGAACGAACTGCAGGGCATCGGCGCGCTGGAGCGTGATGGCAGGCGGAACGAAGCGTCGCTCTCGGGCGGGCGGGGGAGCCGGCACCCTCGGCCCTGTCAACGGGGGTGGGAGCTCAGGGAACAGGTGGGGCTGATCCATGACCTAGAAGGGGATGTCGTCGTCCAGCTCGTTTGACTTCCAAGCCCTGCCGGCCGACCCGCCGCCGCCAGGCTTGCCCGCGCCGCTGCGCGTCTCCGCGCCACGGTCTCCGCCCCGATCCCAACCGCTGCCTGAGCTTGAGCCGCCGGAGTCGCGCCGATCGTCTCCACCTCGCGCGTCGCCCAGGAGGGTTAGGAGGCTGCGGAAAGGCCGCAGAACGATCTCGGTGGAGTAGCGATCAGAGCCATCCTTGTCCTGCCACTTCCGGGTCTCGATCTGTCCCTCGATAGCGCAGAGGCTGCCTTTCTTGAGGTAGCGCTCAGCGATCTCACCCAGCTTCTCGTCGAAGATCGCGATGCTGTGCCACTCGGTGCGCTCCTGCTGCTCTCCGGCCTGGTTCTTCCAGCGCTCGGAGGTGGCCATTCGGATGTTCACGACCCGGCCGCCGGACTGGAAGTTCCGAACCTCAGGGTCTTTTCCCAGGTGCCCCACGAGGATCACGCGATTCATCGAACCAGCCACCCGTCACTCCTTTTGCGTCCGCCTACTCGTGTTCCACGCAATTTCCCCGGTGACAAGCACATTTCAATGTGATTATCCTTGGAATAATAGCTGTCCTGTGATAGATTTCATCTGCGGCGCAGCTATGCGTGCCCGTCCCGCCACCCCAGTCCGGGGTGGCCCGTTGAGCCCCCGGTCAGGGGCGAAGGACTGAGGAATGACAAGGCCCGAACACTCGCTGGGCGGAATGCTGCTCGGCGCATTACTGAAGGATGTCATGGGCGAGGCTGGCGTGAATCTCCGCGAGGTTCCGCCAGCTGACACCGTGATGGAGGCTTATCGGGCCCTGACGACGCCACCCAGCCGGCCGTTTGCCGCTGGCGATCTGGTGGAGTTCAAACCGGGCTTCGACATCAGGAAGGCGCAGTTTCGGAGCCCGATGGTGATCGTCGAGGTTGCCAGCGAGTTCGACGAAGACGGCCTCAAGGCCGCCTATCACGCTGCCAGGCGGCAGATCGGAATGCCGCTGTCGCTGTGCGACGTGGCCGTCCTGTCGGTCGACCGCGATGACGGCATGAGGCGGATCGATCTAACCGACCAGCGCTTCCTCCAACACGTCGAAGCGGAGCCGACACCCGCCGAGGCGGAGGCCGCCGCAGCCGCCAGCGAGGCGATCCCCGAGACCGCCTGAACCTTCCCCGCCCGGCCTCGTGCCGGGCGGGACCTCCGCCGGCCCATTCCGGGCCGGCGCGTTCAGCCACCCGCGCGACAGGGTGGCGAAGAGGAGCGACAATGAATCTAGAGCAACACGCGCCCGACTGCGGCGATGCTCGCGGTGCCCCGATGGGGCGGCGCCTGCGTCCCCATTCGGTCGCCCGCGGCCGCGACGCCTGGGAGGAGGATCTCAACCCAGGGCGCGCCGCCAGCCAGGCCGCTCGCGAGCTCGCCTTCACGGGCGAGATCTCGCTGCGTCGCCTCTACCTGGACGCCGGCGGCTACGACGTCGGCGGCGCCTACTGGGGGATCGGGGAACCGATCTTTTCCGCGCTCTCGGAGTGCGGGACGATCGACCGGACGCTGCGGGCCACCAGCCAATCGGCTGCCATCTCGGCCATCCTGAAGGACGCCCCTCGCGCCACCGTGGCGCCGGACGAGGGCGATACGCCGCAGGTCGATGGCATGACGGCCGAAGAAGTCGACGACTTCATCGCCGGCTACGAGGCCGCGATGCTGCATGCGGACCTCTCCGAGGAAGACGCTGAGCGGATCCTGGAGGCCGGCGATGACCCGGCCTCCATCCTGGCGCCCTCCACCCGGGAGGACATCCGCGGCACCTGCGCGGCCTTCCTGGCCGCTCAGCACGCCACCATCCGGGTCTGCGCCGGGACCCATACGGAAGGGTCTTCGGACGACACGGTCTGGAACCATGCCGGCCGGGACCTTTGGTACACGAGCCGCGGGCATGGCGCCGGATTCTGGGATGGCGATTGGCCTGATCCGGAAGCCGCGCAGCTCACCTGGGCCGCAAAGCGCTGCGGTTCCTCCGACCTGTATCTCGGCGATGACGGGCTTCTCTACCTGGGATGACCCATGCCTTCCCCGCCGGCCCCCGCGCCGGCGGGGCCTCCGTCTCGCCATTCGGCGAGGCGCGTTCAGCCCGGCGCTTCCCGGGCGAAGAGGAGACGAGATGAACATCTACCAGCAGAGGCTCGAGCACCTGATCATGGTGCTGGAAGGCGTGAAGCCGGACGACCTCAATATGCTCGCCTGGCTCATGGCCGATGGCGCCGGTCACGACGGTTACCCCTGCGGCACCGCCGCCTGCGCGTTCGGGCACTGCGTCGCGGACCCGACCTTCCGTTGGCAGGGATTAACCTGGGACCGGAAGGTGTCGCCAAATCCAGGCGAAGCCCCCGAAGTCACGCACGATCGAATGACGCAAGCGCAGCCGATGTTCCGTGGCCAAACCGGCATGGACGCTGCCGAGGAGTTCTTCGGCATCGATGGTTCCGAGGCAATCCGGCTTTT
>CAXTJY010000095.1:0-6821 GCA_964244395.1 uncultured Rhodovarius sp. | reverse complement strand
GTTCAAGCGCCTACGACCGCCGTGAAGACGTCCACCCCAAGGAGGTCATCGAGCGCGTCAAGGAAGCCCTGTCGCGCAAGCGCTTCATCCAGCCCGCCATGTGACCGCGACCCGCCGGCCCCCGCGCCGGCGGGACCTCCGTCGCCCATTCCGGGCGGCGCGTTCAGCCACCCGCGCGACAGGGTGGCGAAGAGGAGAAGACCAATGCCGATCACGACTGAGCTGACGCTCTATCGGTTCGACGAGCTGGACGAGCGGGCCAAGGAGAAGGCGCGGTCGTGGTGGCGCGAGGGCATGGATTCGCTCGATTGCGGCTTCGACACCGCGGTGGAGGATTTCTGCGAAATCGCAGAGCGCATTGGCGTCTCGCTGACAACCAGGCCCGTGAAGCTCTTCGGCGGCAAGACCCGCCAGAAGCCGAACGTCTGGTACTCCATCAGCTACAGCCCGGGCGACGGCGCCTGTTTCGAGGGCTCTTACGCATACCGCAAGGGCGCCCTGCGCGACCTGGTCGAGTATGCGCCCCAGGACGTGGAGCTGCACCGCATCGCCCGCTCCCTGCAGGCGGTGCAGGCGCGGCATTTCTACGGCCTGACGGCCAAGATGACTCAGTCGGGGCGCTACTGCCACGAGCACTCGATGGACATCGATGTCGAGAGCGGCCGGCACTCTGGCGGCTGCGTCTCCCAAGCGGCCGCTGAGGTCGTGGGGGAGGCCATGCGCGACCTCGCCATCTGGCTCAAGCGCCTCCTCTACAGCGAGCTCGAATACCACTCATCCGACGAGAGCATCGATGAGTCGATCATCATCAACGAATACACATTCCGCGACGATGGCCGGCGTGAAGACGCCTGACCACCCCGCCCGGCCCCGCGCCGGGCGGGCCCTCCGTCTCGCCATTCCGGCGAGGCGCGTTCAGCGGCCCGCGCGACAGGGCCGCGAAGAGGAACAAATCATGAAGATCATCACGGTCGACCCGACGCTCCAGACCATCGTGCTGGAGGATCACGTCGGGCAGGTGGACTGGAAGGCTATCACGAAGCGGATCGGCTGCTCGACCATGCAGCTGGCGGGCGAGTTCCCCAACGGCGACCTCCTGTGGGTCGACGAGGAGGGGCTGCTGAAGGGCGCCCAGAACGCTTTCGCGGTGCCGGAGCTCGGCCAGCCGAACCTCATGGGGATCGGGGTCGTGACTGGGCCGGAAGACGACGACGGCAACCTGACCGACGCCACTACGGAGATCGCCTGGCTGTCCCGCCGGGTCGAGTTCCTGGGCCGCATGGTCATGAAGGGCGTCGACGTCACCCAGCGAGACGAGGGTGACATGAGGATCATCACCGTCAAGTCGACGATCGAGCCCGCCTGATGGTTGAGCACATCCGCTTCACCGTCATTGGTGAAGGCGAAAGCCGCATTCTCCGCCTGACGGCAAATAACGAGGCTAGGGCCTGGCTCGCCGACATCGTCAGGCAGGAAGGCCAGTACGCCGCCTACTGGGAGATGAGCAGCATCTCTGGCCAGAATGGCGGTTGGGTGCGGGTGGATTGCGGCTTGGCGGGATGGATGTCGGACGCCGATGTCTGGGCCGAGGAGACCTTCCATGATGATGACGGCAACTACGTCATCCATGGCCAGGTCTTCATGGACCCCCTCTCGGCGCTCAACCCCAACCAGCTCGATCATCTGATCCGGCGGGGGAGGGCGGACTACGAGTACGCCTTCACCTGCGAAGACCAGAAGCAGCCCCCGATCGACAGCCCGGCCTACTCGGCCATCCAGAGCTTTCGATACGAGGAGCTCCTCAACCCCAATCCACCGCCCTTCCCGGGCGCGTGAGCCTACCCCGCCGGCCCAGCGCCGGCGGGCCTCAGTCGCTCCATCCCGGAGCGGCGCGTTCAGCGGCCCGCGCGACAGGGCCGCGAAGAGGAGACAGCAATGTCTGAGACGAAACAGCCGGACCTCACGACCAGTCGCGGCCGGCTCGAGCACCTCATCACGGTGCTGGAGCGGGTGGAGGCTAGGATCGGCCCTGGCGATGAGGCCGGCGACCAGTTCGACATGAGCGACTGGTACAGCCCGCCCGGCGACGGCTGCGGCACCAGCGCCTGCGCGCTCGGATGGGCTGCGCTCGACCCTGATTTTCAGAGCGTAGGGGTTGGGATCGACGACCAAAACATCACCTTCGGAACTGGCCGCGGCTGCGGGGCGGCGACATACCTGTTCGGCATCAGCCGAGTCGAAGCCGAAAGGCTATTTATGCCTGCCAAATACGATGCGCCCAGCCATGACATCACCCCCAGCGATGTCATCCTTAGAATTCACCAAGTCCTAAGGCGCATGCTGTCGGACCCCGCCTGATGCCAGCCTTTAACGTCTGGCCAGACCCCTACCGCTCCTGGTGGTGGGACGATGTCGAGGATCACGGCGGCTACGACCGCAACGTCGCCTGCGGCCCTTTCGAGAGCCGCGAGGCGGCCGAGGCCAGCGCCCGCGCGCTCTGCGACGACTGGGCCAATGCCGAGGCCGTCGATGGCGAGCCCTGGCGATACGTCAACGATCCCTGACCACCCCGCCCGGCCCCGCGCCGGGCGGGCCCTCCCGCCGCCCATTCCGGGCGGCGGCGTTCAGTCCTCCCGCGCGACAGGGAGGCGAAGAGGACATATCAATGCCTGACCATAACATCACTGCGTCGATGAACGCGATCGCGACAGATGCCCCCGTGGGGATCCGCAAGGTCGACACCCGTCGCGGCGCCCTGGATGGGAGCCTGAGCAGCCAGTGGTTCGCCAGACCCGATGACCAGCGGTTCCTCACCCTCGAGGACCTGCTGGCCGCCGTGAAGGGCCGGCGCGAGCGCAGCCGGGAGAACACCCACACGACCAGCAGCATCGAGGTGCTGCCGATCGACGAGGATGATCACCGGAAACTCACGCTGGCGACGCACGACGGGCTGATGACGCCCAACCATTGGGCGTTCGGCCAGGTCTGCTCGCGGGTCGGCGCTCCGGCGTCGTTCCTCCGCGAGCTCATCCTGGCGCCAGCGGTCCTGCACGAGCGGCTGCGCCGTTCCGGGCAGGAGAGCCTGAAGTTCATGCGGACCATCAACGAGGATGGTTCGCCTGCCGAGCTGACCGCCGTGACCGGACCCGACTACGGTCGGGTCTGGGACCAGGAGGTCGTCGAGGCCGTCATGAAGGTGACGGCGAATGGAGGCTGGAAGGTCCCCGGCATGATGAACTGGGGCGATTCGACCTACGACCCCAGCAAGCCGGTCACGAAGCAGAGCACCACGCTCTACGCCTCTGATCGCGACGTGTTCATCTTCCAGTGCCGAGACCAATACCCGATCGAGGTCGGGAAGCTGGACAACGGTGACCCCGATTATCTGTTCCCGGGATTCCTGGTCAGCAACAGCGAGGTCGGCAGCCGTTCGCTGACGATCGAGATGATGTATCTTCGCGGAGTTTGCATGAATCGCAATCTGTGGGGAGTCCAGAACAAGGAGTCGCTGCGGATGCGGCACTCCAAGGGCCTGCCGATCCGGTTCGCCGGTGAGGCGATGCCGCGGCTGGAGGAGTTCTCTCGTGTCGCAGCATCCGCCGTCGCCGCCAAGGTGATGGCGGCAAAGACCCTCAAGGTCGGGGCGGACGACGACGAAGTCCAGGAGTTCATCCAGGGCCGCGGCTTCACCAAGAAGGCTGCTGCCGACGTCATGGCCTTGGTCCAGACCGAAGAAGGCCACCGAGCACGCTCCCTCTGGGACGTGGTCAATGGCCTTACGGCGAAGGCTCGGACCATCAACCACCAGGACGAACGGGTGGCGCTTGAGCGCCAGGCCGGCGCGCTGATGGATAAGGTCTCGGCCTAGCCGACCGCCGCGGGGCTTCGGTCCCGCGGCCTCTTGCCGCCAATCCAGGCGGCCCGTGGATCACACCATGATGTGAAAGAGGAACAATGGAGATCTGGAAGAGCATCCCGAGCTTCCCGATGTACGATGCATCAAGCGATGGCCGAGTGAGGAATGCCATTACGAAGAAGGTGGTAAGCCCTCGCGTTGGCGCTCGCGGCTACCTGCACCTGAATGTCTACTCGGGTGCCAGCCGCGGCCTAGCGGAAGTCCAGGGCAGATTCACCAGGAGCGTGCATCGGCTGGTGTGTGAGGCCTTCCATGGCCCGTGCCCGCCAGCCCATCAGGCGGCGCATCGCGACGGAGACCGGGCCAACAACAGGGCCATGAATCTTCGCTGGGCCACGGTTTCCCAAAACCACCTGGACAAGAACCAGCACGGGACCATGACCCGCCGCCCAGGCGAGACCCACCCCCTCGCAAAGCTGAAAGAGGGGCAGGTGCTCGAGATTATACGAAAGTCCCGGGCTGGCGCCTCGTCAACCGCGCTGGCTGCCGAGTTCGGCATCAGCCGGCGGCAGGTCAGCTTCATCGCCAGTGGGAAGCGCTGGGCCCACCTGCGTCAACCAAGATGACCGCCAGGGGAGCAATGCCCGGGCCACCTAGGCGCCCCAGCGTGGGGCGTCGCGTTCAGCCCCGGCGCGACACGGGGCGAAAGGAGACGACAATGCCAAGACCCGTAGGGGCTCGATACTCGATCGGGCCGTACAGGCTGAGCGAGGGCCAGAGCCATCCCTGGAAAATCGAATGCCCGGTGGTGGATTTGTCTCACCTCCATGCTGAGGTGGCCACGATCAACTACCGGCCCAACGCCGTGCTGTTCGCGCACGCCGATCAGCTCCTCGAGGAGCTGGTGGAGTGTGCGGATATGTTGGCTGGCGCGATGCCGCATGCGCCGCGCATCCACGACCTGCTGCAGCGGCGCCTCGGTGCCGCCCGCGCTCTCATCGCGAAGGCGGCCGACCTGTCGGCGCCGAAGGCTGACAAGCCCGCGGCGGGCGCCGTGGCGGTCCATAGGGCAGGCCTGCCGCTCTTCACCACCACCGTCACCCACCAGCTCTCGGCCCGCCAGGTCGAGGCGCTCGAGGCGGCGGTCGCGAAGGGCGGGGCGATCTACGTCCCGGGCAGCCGGGCGGGCGGATCAATCAGCCGCATGTGCAACGGCCTAGCCGCCCGCGGCCTGGTCGAGAAACACGGCCCTCACGCCATCACGGCCGAGGGCCGGGCTGTCCTGGCTGCGCTGGCGGCGAAGAAGGCTGGCCGGAAGGCGGCGGCGTAACCCGGCCCGGCCTCAGCGCCGGGCCACCTCCGTCACCCCATCCGAGGTGGCGCGCACAGCCGCGGCGCAATGCGCGGCGAAGAGGAGACACCCA
Source organism: uncultured Rhodovarius sp. (assembly GCA_964244395.1). Classification (GTDB taxonomy): domain Bacteria; phylum Pseudomonadota; class Alphaproteobacteria; order Acetobacterales; family Acetobacteraceae; genus Rhodovarius. The sequence goes on along the minus strand of CAXTJY010000095.1, from coordinate 1,541 downwards.
TGCCTAAACCTATCCCCTGCGTGATCGCCGTCCTGCTGTTCGACGGTGAGGTGGAGGACTGGAGCACCCTCTGGCGGGCGGACGCGGAGGAACGCCTCACCGATGAGGCGCTGGTCGCGGACATCATCCCCGGCTGGATAAAATCCCTCCAGGACACGGCCGACGGCGATGAGGGCAACCAGAATTGGACTGTCGAGGTCGCATGGTCGACCGACCACTCGGTTCGGATGGCCCGCGAGAACCACGACACGCCGGAGTACGACCATGAGGCGGTCGTCCCTCGCCATACCGAAGATGAGCCGTTGATCGCCATCGAGGGCATGCTGAATAGAGCTCTGCAGGATCGCCTCAGGGAGGCGTTTCCCAACGAGCCCGCGTGACGCCAGAACGATCAGACCCCCCTAGGCTTTGGCCCCGGGGGGGTCTTTTTTGTTGCGAAATCATCAGTGTGTGGTAATATCGTCCTATGCCGCGCGCCATCATGGTCGCCGCAATCCAAGGACATCACCGATGGCTCTTTGCGATCCAGCGCTGGTCGACGATGACCTACGCGCTGAAGAAGCCCTGGCCGCCGAGGCCGGGCCATACCCGATGGTCCAGCTCGCCAATATCCGCGACGTGTCGGACCAGCATGCCGAACACCGGCTGCGCCAGATCTGTGCCGCCGAGTGCGTCGGCTCCCGCCGGCTCGACGGCCGCATGCAGGACATCCTGCTGTTCTACGGCCGTCTCTGCAGGCGGGAGGACGCCATCCAGGCAGCCCTGGCATCCTGCCAGTCCGTCCTGCTCCACGAAGCCCTGACGCAGGACGCCTGCTGGGATCCGGACAGTCTGGACGGCCAGTGGGACTGCCTGACCCAGCGGCCCGACATGATCGCCCACATGGTCGATATCGTGTCGCGCTGCTGGGGGGCGGACCCGCATTGCGACGTGTAGCCTATCCCGCCGGCATCCCGCCGGCGGGCCTCAGCCACCCCAGATGGGGGTGGCGCGTTCAGGCCGGCGTTTCCGGCCGAAGAGGAAGAAAGACATGAACCAAAGCTCGGACGACGCTTCAGCCAGGCCATACGTCCTGACCTGGGGTGACGAGTTCGTCACGCTCTTCGGGCCCTTCGGTTCCGAAGAGGCGGCGGTCGCTTTTGGCGGCAGGTGGCAGCAGCACCGAGGCGACGACCCGTGCTGGAACACCGTCCAGTTCACCGGCGACCCCGAGGTCGGCATCGTCCGTCCGGAGGATGCGAACTTCATTGCGCACAAAGAAACGGTCTTCTGAAACTACCCCGCCGGCACCCCGCCGGCGGGCCTCAGTCGCCCCATTCGGGGCGGCGCGTTCAGGCCGGCGTTTCCGGCCGAAGAGGAGAGAGACATGACGTCCACATGCTCATCGCGGTTTCCGAACGAGCGCTACGACCACCACGGTCGGCGCCGACCGGATCGCGGAGCCGTTGAGCCGGTTGCGGGTCATGCACCGCGAGCCATGCCGCAGGGTCGACCGACCACGGTACCGGCCGTTGCGTTCGAGGACGATCCCGTTGCCGCCC
>CAXTJY010000094.1:0-10067 GCA_964244395.1 uncultured Rhodovarius sp. | reverse complement strand
AAGCGCTGGAAGTCGCCGCCGCCGGCAATTTGAATCTCCTGATGGTAGGTCCACCCGGCTCCGGCAAATCCATGCTGGCCGCCCGGCTGCCCGGCCTGCTGCCGCCGCTCTCCGCCGCCCAGGCGTTGGAGCTGTCGCTGATCCACTCCGTCGCCGGATTGCTGCGAGACGGCAAGCTGCTCGCCCGGCCGCCCTTCCGCGAACCCCACCATTCCGCCAGCCAGGCCGCATTGGTGGGCGGGGGCCAGCGTGCCCGGCCAGGTGAGATCAGTCTGGCGCATCATGGCGTGCTGTTCCTCGACGAATGGCCAGAGTTTCCCCGCCCCGCACTGGAAGCCCTGCGGCAGCCGATGGAGACCGGCCAGGCCTCCATCGCCCGGGCCAACGCACACATCACCTACCCCGCCCGTTTCCTGTGCATCGCGGCGATGAACCCCTGCCGCTGCGGCATGCTGGGCGATGCCGCGCGCGAATGCAGCAAAGCGCCGCGCTGCGGCGAGGAATACCAGTCCCGCCTGTCCGGCCCGCTTCTGGATCGGATGGACCTCAGCATCGAGGTGCAGCCCATTCCGGCCAGCGAGCTGTCGCGCGCGCCGCGCGGCGAGACCTCGGCCGTCGTTGCCGCGCGGGTGGCCGCGGCCCGCGCCCGCGCCGCCGCGCGTGGGCCGGACCAGGCGGTGACCGCGCCGGCCCAGGCCCTGGCCGAACAGGCGGCCGAGCGCCTGCGCCTTTCCACCCGCGGCTTCGTCCGCACCCTGCGCGTGGCGCGCTCCATCGCCGACCTCGCCGCCAGCGACGGCGTCGAACGTGCCCATGTCGCCGAGGCGCTGAGCTTTCGACGACGCCAAGCCTGATCCCCCGCTCCATTTGAGCGGCGTTAATCCATTCGTCCTAACCCGTCTCCAACCCTGAGTTGGAGTGGCCATGCTGCGCGTCCTTGGATGCCTGACCCAACAGCACGATATCCTGATGGTCGCCGTCTCGGCGGCCATCTGCATGGTGTCGTGCGTCGCCGCGGTGGCGCTCCTCGCGCGCGGCGGGCGCTGCTCGGGGCGATGGCGCGGCGTTTGGCTGGGCCTGGCCGCCATGGCGTTCGGCGGCGGCGTCTGGGCCACGCACTTCATCGCCATCCTGGCCTACGATCCGGGGCTGCCGTTGGGCTTCGATGCCGTTACCACCGTCGCATCAGCTGTCGTGGCCATCCTTCTGTGCGGACTGGGCTTCACCCAGGGCCTGGCCGGGGAAGGCGCAGCGCGGCGTGGTGCTGGGGGTGCCCTGGCAGGCCTCGGCGTCGGTGCGATGCATTATCTCGGGATGGCCGCGTTGCGGCTGCCGGGCAACCTGGAATACGCCCCCGACCTGGTCGGCTTCTCGATTTTGGGCGGCGCCGCCTTCCCCACCGCCGCGCTGTGGCTCTTCAGGCCGGATGCACGCTGGCGGCGGCTGGGCTTGTGCGCGCTGCTGCTGCTGGCCGGCGTCGTCACGGTGCATTTCACCGGCATGGGTGCCGTGCTGGTCCATCCGGATGGGCAGATTGTCGTCCCTGGCATGGCGCTGGGGCATGACTGGCTGGCCTGGCTGGTCGGCGGGGCCGCCGCCTTCCTGCTTTTGGCGACCCTGACGGCACTGATCGTCGAGGCCCGCATCGCCGCGGCCGAGGCGCTGCGTATGCGCGGCCTGGCGGATGTCGCCTTCGAAGGCATCGCCCTCTGCGACGGCCTCACCGTCGTCGAGGCGAATCAGGCCCTGGTAACCATGCTGGCCGCCGGAGGCACCTGCATGGCCGGCAAATCCCTCATCGAAATCCTCGACACGGAGGAAGGCGTCGCCGTCCCTGCCCTGCTGGCGGCGGGCGAGGCCGCCCCGGTGGAGGTCATGCTGCGGGTCGCCGGACGCGCGGTCCCGATCGAGTTGCGGGTCCGCCGCATCCACGGCCGGAACGGCGAGGTCACCGTCATCGGCATGCGCGACCTGAGCGAGCGGACCGCGGCCGAGGCGCGCATCCGCTACCTCGCGCATCACGATGCGCTCACCGGGCTCAGCAACCGCACCATGCTGCGCGAACGCCTGGACCACGCCCTCGCCGTGGCCCGGCGGACGGGCCAGATGGTCGCCGTCATCTGCCTCGACCTGGATCGGTTCAAGGGGGTGAACGATGCCCTGGGCCATGCCGCGGGCGACACCCTTTTGCGGGAAGTGGGACGCCGGGTGCTCGCCGCGGTGCGCGACACAGACACCGTCGCCCGCCTGGGCGGCGACGAATTCGTCGTCGTGCTTCCCATGGTCACGCAATCGCACAGTGTGGAGACGCTGGCCGAGCGGCTGACCCTGTCGCTTTCGGAGACCTACGAGCTGGGTGGCGGCCAGCAGGCGGCGATCAGCGCATCCTCGGGCATCGCGCTTTTTCCGCAGGATGGCGAGGACGGCGAGAGCCTGCTCGCCAATGCCGATCTGGCGCTTTATCGGGTCAAGCAGGACGGCCGCAACGGCTACGCATTCTTCCAGGCGGAGATGGACGCGGAGGCGCAGACCCGGCGCCGGCTGGAGCAGGATTTGCGGGCAGCCCTGGCGCGCGGCCAGTTGACCCTGGCCTTCCAGCCGCAAGCGGATTTGCAGACGGGTGAGGTTAGCGGCTTCGAGGCCCTGCTGCGCTGGCATCACCCGGAGCGGGGCCAGATTCCCCCCGACGTCTTCATTCCCATCGCGGAGGCCAGCGGCGCCATCGTGCCGATCGGCGCCTGGGTGCTGCGTGAGGCTTGCGCCGAGGCCGCGCGCTGGGCCGTGCCGTTGCGGATCGCGGTCAACGTCTCGCCCGCGCAGTTCCAGCTATGCGACATGGCGCGGCTGGTGGAAGACACGCTCGCCACCACGGGGCTGGAGGCATCACGGCTGGAACTCGAAGTGACCGAGGGCCTGTTGATCCGCGAGCCCGACCGCACGCTGGATTTGCTGCGCCGCATCCGCGCAACCGGCGTGCGCATCGCCATGGATGATTTCGGCACCGGGTATTCCTCACTGAGCTCGCTGCGCGCCTTTCCCTTCGACCGTATCAAGGTGGACCGTTCCTTCGTGCGGGACCTGGCGACCAGCCCAGAGGCCGCGGCCATCGTTCGCGCCGTCCTGGGCCTGGCGAACGGCCTGGGCATGCCGGTCGTGGCCGAGGGGGTCGAGGACGATGCGCAACTGGACGCCTTGCGGGGCACGGATTGCGCGGAAATTCAGGGCTACCTCATCGGCCGGCCATTGCCGATCGGCAACTTCCTGGACCTGACAAACCCGCGACAGGCCGTGGATCTTGCCTCTGCGGAGGGGATCGCCCTGGCTTAGCGTTCCAGCCACTTCCCCGCCGAGGCCACCAGCCGGCCGGCGTGGAAGACGTGACCGCGGGGCGGATGCCGGCCAATGGCATCCGGCACGTTCTCGGCCGGAACGGTGAAGAGATGGGCGGGCCGACCTGGGGCGATGCCATGGCCGGCGATACCGAGAATTTCGGCCCCGGCCGACGACGCCATGGCGAACAGCTCCCGCAGCAGATCGTCGTGCCGGACATCCTCGCGCCAGCCGATCGTGGCGGCGCGCTCCAGCATGTCCGCATTGCCGTAGGGGCTCCAGGTGTCGCGGATATCGTCATTGCCGAAGAAGATCCGCACGCCGGCCCGGCGCAGCAGCATCAGCGGGGGCAGGGTCGCGCCTCCCGCGCCATGGGTGGCCAGCGCGACGCCGGCGTCCGCCATCAAGGCCGCCGCCGCGTGCTGCTTCGATTCCGGGATACCGCCGAGGCAGAAGCCATGGCTGATGGTGACGTGGCCCTGCATGCCCAGGGCCTTGGTGCGGGCGCAGACCTCCTGCAGGCTGAACAGCCCCATTTCGCCAGGCTCGTGCAGATGGATGTCCACGCCGACGCCCCGGCGCCCGGCTACGGCGAAAATCCCATCGAGCTGACCTCTTGGATCGCGATCGACCTCGCAGGGATCGATGCCGCCGACCAGGTCGGCACCTGCCCGAACCGCGGCATCCAGCAGGTCCAGCACCACCGTGCCGCCTTGCCGCATCACCCCGGCCTGCGGGAAAGCGACCAGCTGCACGGTAATGGCATGGGCGTGGGCCGCCTTGGCTTCCAGCACTCCCTCAAGGGCGGAAAGACCGAAGGCCGGCACGATATCGACATGCGAGCGGACATGCGCGGTGCCATGCGCCACGCAACGCCGCAGCAACTCGCCGGCCCGCCCCGCGGTGCCGAGCGCCAGGCTGGGCAGCATGCGTTGGTCGTTCTCGATGCGGCTTATCCGGTTAGGCTCGGCCGCGTGCGGAATCCACGGCAGGCCGAACAGCGTCTTGTCGAGATGCATATGGCCATCGACCAGCCCCGGCAGGACCAGTTGCCCGCCCAGGTCCAGGCTGGCCGATGCGTCAGGCGCCGGCGCCTCCCGCTCCAGGATGCCGGCGATGATTCCATCGCGGATGGCGATGCGCCGTCCCGGCGGGCCGCCATCTGCCAGACGGAGATTGCTCAGCAGCAGATCGACTGACGCATCCATCGGCAAGTCACCCCTTCGCGTGTTGCATCGCACAGGATGCGACGCGAAGCCGGTGGCCGTCCAATCTCCGTCCGGGCTTGGGGCGCGGCCGTTAAACCCACTCGGGCTCGGCGACGGCATCCACGTCGATGTTCACCACCACCTCCTCGGTGCCGCTGCGCACCAGGACGCAATGCAGCTCCTCGGTGTCCGACGCATTCAGCTCCTGATGCGGGACGTAGGGCGGCACCTGAAAGAAGTCGCCGGGGCCGGCCTTGGTGATGAACTCCAGGCGATTGCCCCAACGCATCAGCGCGTGGCCGCGCACGATGTAGATGATGCTCTCCAGCTCGCCATGATGATGCGGACCGGTCTTCGCGCCCGGCTTGATGAGGTTGGTGCCGGCCCAGAGGTGGGAAGAGCTTGTCTTGCGACCACTGATCGCGACCAGCCGCCCCATCCCTTCGGTTTCCGGCGTGTCGCCGCTGCGCTCCGCGGACAGGACGCGGCGAATGCCGTTCTCCCGCCAGTAGCCCGCCTCGCGTTTGACCAGACCATCGGGCATTTCACTGTCTCCATCTGTATGATGAGTGAATATACCATCGCAACGTGGAATGCCAATGGCGGGTTTCCTTCCCGGCATTGCCTGTTTCGCCGCGCCCGTCCCGCATGCCATACGAGGCCGGGGTTTCGTTAACCCCGCGCCGCTAGCCTGCCGCCGACAGAATGCCGGAGAGTATCATGGACATCCCCAGCCCCGCCGCCGTCACCCCCCTGCACGCGCCCGCATCGGATGCCAGCACGCTCAGCGAAAGCATTCTCCGAAAATTGATCTTCGACCTGGGCAAGAGCGAGCGCGGCGCGCAGCGGCGCGACTGGTTCATCGCCGCCGCCCTGGCGACCCGCGACCAGGTGATCGAGCGCTGGCTGGGTGCAACCCGCGGCAGCTACGAAAGCCAGTCCAAGCAGGTCTATTACCTCAGCCTGGAATTCCTCATCGGCCGGCTGCTGCGCGACAACATCAGCAATCTGTGCATCGCCGACCAGGTGCGCGACGCGCTGGCGTTGCTCGGCGTTCCCTTCGACGAGGTGCGCACCGCGGAGCCGGATGCGGCGCTGGGCAATGGCGGGCTGGGCCGGCTGGCCGCCTGCTTCATGGAAAGCCTGGCGTCGCTGGGCATTCCCGCCTTCGGCTACGGCATCCGCTACGACCACGGGCTGTTCCGCCAGCAGATCGTGAATGGCTGGCAGCGGGAGGCGCCGGAGGACTGGCTGACCTTCGGCAATCCCTGGGAGTTCGCCCGGCCCGAGATCGCGCATGACATAGGCTTCGGCGGCGGCATGTCGGTGGTGGATGGCGAGGATGGACCACGCCAGGTCTGGACCCCATCCGAGATCGTCCACGCCGTCGCCTACGACACCCCCATCATCGGGTGGCGCGGCAAGCACGTGAACACGCTGCGGCTGTGGAGCGCCCGCTCCTCCGACCCGCTCAGCCTGGAAGCCTTCAATCATGGCGACCACGTCGGCGCCCTGTCCGACCGGGTGCGGCAGGAGGCGATCTCCAAGGTGCTCTACCCCGGCGACGAGACGCCGAGCGGCCAGGAGCTGCGCCTGCGGCAGGAATACTTCTTCGCCTCGGCGGCGTTGCAGGACCTCGTGCGCCGGCATCTGCGGGTCTATGGCGAACTGCATTCCCTGCCGGACAAGGTGGCGATCCAGCTCAACGACACCCACCCTGCCATCGCGGTGGCCGAGTTCATGCGCATCTGCATGGACCTGCACGGGCTGGGTTGGGAGGATGCCTGGAAGATCACCCAGGGCAGCATCAGCTACACCAACCACACGCTGATGCCGGAGGCGCTGGAAAGCTGGCCGGTGCCGTTGATGGAGCGGCTGCTGCCGCGCCACATGCAGATCATCTACCTGATCAACGCGCATCACCTCGATGCGGTGAAGGCGGCCTTCCCAGGCAATGACGCGCTGCTCTCCTCGGTGTCGCTGATCGGCGAGGGCCATGGCCGCCGCGTGCGCATGGGCCATCTTGCCTTCGTCGGCAGCCACAAGGTCAACGGCGTTTCCGCCCTGCACAGCGAATTGCTGAAGCAGACCGTGTTTCACGACTTCGACACGCTGTTTCCGGGCCGGATCGTCAACAAGACCAACGGCATCACCTTCCGCCGCTGGCTGCATCAGGCAAATCCGGGGCTGACGAACCTGCTGCGCGAGGCCGTGGGTGACAGGGTACTGGACGACCCCTCCGCGCTGGAGGGATTGCGCCCGCTGGCCGACGACGCTGCCTTCCAGAAGCGCTTCATGGCGGTGAAGCGGGAGAACAAGGACGCGCTGGCGATGCATGTGCGCAGCGCCCTGGAGTTAAAGCTGAATCCCACCGCGATGTTCGACGTGCAGATCAAGCGCATTCACGAATACAAGCGCCAACTGCTGAACGTGCTGGAGGCCGTGGCGCTGTACGACGCGATGCGCGACAGCCCCACCACCAACTTCGCGCCCCGCGTCAAACTCTTCGCCGGCAAGGCGGCGGCGAGCTACCACCGCGCCAAGCTGATCATCAAGCTGGCGCATGACGTGGGCCGGGTGATCAATTCGGACCCGGTGATCCGCGACCGGCTGAAGCTGGTCTTTCTGCCCAACTACAATGTCAGCGCTGCCGAGATCATCGTCCCCGCCGCCGATCTGTCCGAGCAGATCAGCACCGCCGGCATGGAGGCCTCGGGTACTGGCAACATGAAGCTGGCGCTGAATGGCGCGCTGACCATGGGCACGCTGGACGGCGCCAATGTGGAAATCCTGGAGCGCGTGGGCGCCGATAACATCCACATCTTCGGCCTGACGACGCCGCAGGTGGCCGAGCACCGCGCGGCGGGCACGCGCGGCCGCGCGGCGGTGGATGCCAGCCCGCGCCTGGCGCAGGTGTTGGAAGCGATCCGCTCCGGCGTGTTCAGCCCGGACGAACCCAGCCGCTACCACGCGCTGGTGGACGACCTGATGGACAGCGATCATTTCCTGGTGCTGGCGGATTTCGACAGCTACTACGCGGCCCAGCGCGAAGCCGACCAGCGCTGGAACGACCCGGCGGGCTGGGCGCGTGCCGCCATCCTGAACACAGCCAACGTCGCCTGGTTCAGCTCCGACCGCACCATTTCGGAATATGCCGAAGAGATCTGGAAGGTGGCGCCGGTGATCTAAGGTGGCATCGGGGGGGGCGAGCGACGACGCCATCGCTGCGATCGTCGAAGGACGGCACGGCGATCCATTCGCCGTCCTCGGCGTTCACGACGGCCTGCTGCGTGCCTTCGTCCCCGGCGCCGAGATGCTGCGCGCCGGCGACATTTCGCTCACCCGTCGCCACCCCGCTGGTTTCTTCGAGGGGGAGGTGCCCGGCCCCGGCCACCGCTGGCTTGAGGCACGCCGCGGCCCCGAAACCTGGCACGAGGCCGACCCCTACGCCTTCGGCCCCACTCTGGGGCCGCTGGATGACCATCTGCTGGTCGAGGGCACCCACCATTCACTGGCCGAACGGCTTGGCGCCCACAAGCTGTGGCATGAAGGCGTCGAAGGCTGGCGGTTCGCCGTCTGGGCGCCGCAGGCCCAGCGCGTCTCCGTCGTGGGCGATTTCAATGTGTGGGACGGCCGGCGCCACCCCATGCGCAAGCGCGTCGACAGCGGCTTGTGGGAAATCTTCATCCCCGGCCTGCAGCAGGGCGCCGCGTATAAGTTCGAGCTGCGCCGGGTCGACGGCACCATCCTGCCGTTGAAGGCCGACCCCTACGGCTTCGCCGCGGACTACCGCCCCGGCACCGCCTCGCGTCTGGCCGCCCCCGCGCATGGCTGGGGCGATGGCGGCTGGATGGCGCACCGGCCGCAGCATCGTGGCCAGCCGATGAGCGTCTATGAGGTGCACCCGACCTCCTGGAAGCAGCATTGGGACGGCCGCTTCTGGAACTGGGACGAGTTGGCGGCCGACCTGATCCCCTACGTGCTGGACATGGGCTTCACCCACCTGGAACTCATGCCGGTGATGGAGCACCCGCTGGATGCCAGTTGGGGCTATCAGACCATCGGCCTGCACGCGCCGACTGCCCGGCTGGGCGAGCCCGCCGGCCTGAAGCGCTTCATCGACCGGGCGCATCAGGCCGGGCTGGGGGTGCTGCTGGATTGGGTGCCGGCGCATTTCCCGATGGACTCGCACGGCCTGGCCATGTTCGTCGGCGAACCGCTGTACGAACATGCCGACCCCAGGCGCGGTGCGCACCCGGATTGGGGCACGGCCATCTATGATTTCGGCCGGCCGGAGGTGCTGGCCTTCCTGGCCGGCAACGCGCTGTTCTGGCTGCGCGAATACCACGCCGACGGGCTGCGGGTGGATGCGGTCAGCTCGATGATCCGGCTGAATTATTCGCGCGGCCCCGGCGAGTGGGAGCCGAACGTGCATGGCGGCAGCGAGAATCTGGAGGCCGTGGCCTTTCTCCGCCGGGTGAACGAACTCGCCCGCACCCATGCGCCCGGTACAATGATGATCGCGGAGGACGCTACCGACCGCGCCGGCATCTCCCATCCGCCCGAGGAAGGCGGCCTGGGCTTCCACCTGAAGTGGAACATGGGCTGGATGAATGACACGCTGCGCTACATGGCGCTGGACCCGATCCATCGCCGGCACCACCACAGCCTGATGAACTTCTCCATCGTCTATGCCTGGAACGAGGATTTCATCCTGCCGCTGAGCCACGACGAGGTGGTGCACGGCAAGGGCACGCTGCTGTCGCGCCAACCGGGGGACGACTGGCAGCGCTTCGCCAACCTGCGCGCCTATTACGGCTTCATGTGGGGCCACCCCGGCAAGAAGCTGCTGTTCATGGGGCAGGAATTCGCCCAATGGCGCGAATGGGCCGAGACGCGGGAGCTGGATTGGTGGCTGCTGGACCACGCCCCGCATCGCGGCATGCGCGACCTGGTGCGAGAGCTGAACCGGCTGCATCGCGCTGAACGGCCGCTGCATCAACTGGACCACGTGCCGGCCGGTTTCGCGTGGATCGACGCCGATGATGCGCAGCACTCCACCTTCAGTTGGCTGCGGTTCGACGCGGAGGGTCGCCCCATCGCGGTGCTTTCCAACTTCACCCCGGTGCCGCGGCAGCACCGCCAGATCGGCCTGCCGCTGGCGGGCGTGTGGCACGAGATCCTGAACACCGATGCCGGCCATTGGGGCGGCGGCGGCATGGGCAACCCCGGCGAGATCGTGGCCCTGCCTGAGCCTTTTGGCGGATTTCCGTGCTCGGCCTGGGTAACATTGCCGCCGCTGGCCACCATCTATCTGAAGCCCAGAACGGGAGACGCATAACGATGCCAAGGGGTGAGGAAAGCGGGCCAGGGGGCAGCGGCGGGCCGCTGGCGCGCCACGCCATGGCCTTCGTGCTGGCGGGGGGACGCGGGTCTCGTCTCATGGAGTTGACGGACCGGCGGGCCAAGCCGGCGGTGTATTTCGGCGGCAAGACGCGGATCATCGACTTCACCCTGTCCAACGCGCTG
>CAXTJY010000093.1:8394-10098 GCA_964244395.1 uncultured Rhodovarius sp. | reverse complement strand
GCCAGCTTCGGCGGCGGGCAAGGCGCGGTGCTGGCCGACGACGCGCGGCAGATGCCGGAGAACAGCTATGGCGCGCAGAAGGCGGCGGCGGAATTGGTGCTGCAGGATGCCTCGCGCCGCCGCCTGATCGACGCCGTCAGCATCCGCCTGCCCACGGTGATCGTGCGGCCGGGGCGGCCCAATGCGGCGGCATCCTCCTTCGTCTCCTCCATCCTGCGCGAGCCCCTTCTGGGCCTGGAGACCACGCTGCCGGTGGAGGATGATTTCGCGCTGTGGGTGTCCTCGCCGCGGGTGGTGGTGGACTGGCTGCTGCATGCCGGCTTCATGGATACCGCGCCACTGGGACTGGACCGGGGGGTGAACCCGCCAGGCCTGACCGTGACGGTGGCCGAGATGCTGGCGGCGCTGTCGCCGGGCGAGCGCGCATTCGTAAGGCGGTCGCCGGACCCCAGCGTCGCCGCCATCGTGGGCCGCTGGCCGGCGCGCTTCGCCGCCACCCGCGCCCGGGCGCTGGGCTTCGCCGAACAGGTGCGGCTGCCCGCGATCCTCAGCGCCTTCCGGGAGGATGACCTGGCCGCGACCCGTGCGGAGCGCTCGACGTGATCGAACTGGCGCACATCGTGCTGCCCGGCGGCCCGGCCCGTGTCGCTCCGTTCAGCCACGCCGTCCGCGCCGGCGACTTCCTGTTCGTCACCGGCCAGATGCCGACGCTGCCGGAGGATAATACGCGCTGCATCGACGGCGACGTGGCGGCGCAGACGCGGCAGGCGATCGCCAATCTGAAATCGGTGCTCGCCGGCAGCGGTGCGGTATGGGAGCGCACGGCGATGGCGCGCATTTATTTGACGGATTTCGCGCGCGACTACGCGGCGGTGAACGCGGTGTGGGAGGCGGCCTTTGCACCGGGGCGCCTGCCGGCCCGCACCACCGTGGGCGTGACCGGCCTGGCGCTGGGCGCGCTGGTGGAGATCGACCTGGTGGTGGCGCTGTAGGGTCAGAGGTGGCGAGCGAAGTCCTGGCTTTCGTGCAGGACGCGCGAAATACGAATGCCGAACGACGTCGGTCGATAGAAAACAACGTGTCTGCCACTGTTGATGCGATGCAGCCCGGAGTCGAACTGCGCGACACGGCGGCCCAAGAGCGGGAACTTCAGGATAAGTCCAAACGTATCCCGCAATTCGTCGAGATATTTGGTCGCCTGCGCCTCTCCCCATTCGTCGAGCGAATGCTGGAAAATATCGAGCAGGTCGCGATCAGCCCGCCTGGAAACGCGCCACTCAGCCATTCCGCTGGCGGTAACTCGCGAGAGCTTCAGTCCAGATTTCATCGAGGGTGCGGTCGCTTTCGCCGCTGGCGTCACCTTCCTCGATCAGCACCCGCAATTCGGCCAGCTTGCGGTCATCCTCTTCCAGCCGCCGCAGCCCGGCCTCCAGCACCGCCGCCTCGTCCGCGAAGCGCCCTTCGGCCAACTGCGCCTCAATAAAGGCAGCCAGGCGTTCATCCAGTTCGACGGTCGCGGTGCGATGGGCCATGCCCGAAGGATATTGCATCCGGGCCGGCGAAGCCAACCTCAACGCAGTTCCAGCACCACCTTCCCCAATCCGGTCCAGCTGACGGCGATCGAACCAGCTTGCGCCATCGACACCCCGGCGCCCGCCACCAGCACCAGCACGGCGCCCGCCGGTAGCCCGCCGGCCTCGCGCG
>CAXTJY010000093.1:1664-8384 GCA_964244395.1 uncultured Rhodovarius sp. | reverse complement strand
CATCGGCCGGCACCGCGCGCGCCCTCGCCCCATCCAGCGCCAGGCTGGCGCGCGTGGGCAGTGCGGCGGCCTTGCCACGGCCAATCGCGACATGGCCCAACCCCGCCAGATCGGCCGCGGCCTCCCAATCATTCGCCGGCCCGTCGCGGAAGCGCGACGAAGCCACGTCCACCGCCGGATGCAGCCGCGCCAGTGCCGGCAGCCCGGTACCTTCGGCATCGATGGCCTCGGCGAGCACCGCCACCAGCGCCGGCGCCACCCGGGCATGCGGCAGCGCCGCCAGCGGCAGCGCTACCCCACGGGCGATGCGGCCCGGCAGCATCACGCCCACCTGCCCCGCCTCGGCCACCCGGATGCCGCAGGGCGTCAGGCCGAGCTTTTCCAGCACCTCGCCTGCCACATCCTCGGCCGCTTCCAGGCTGGTCAGCGCATGCTCGGCGCCCAGCGGCGCCACTGGCGTGCCGGTCTCCCAAGCCTCCGCCAGCGCGCTTGCCACTGAACCCAGCATCATCGCCCCATCTTCAACGTAGCGGCGGCAATTCGCCGATCGCCTCCTCGATGAAGCCACCGGCCGGCGGCGCATCCACCACAATGCCCGTGGCCCCGCCAGTCCCGCTGTACAGGTATTCCGGCAGCCAGGTGACGATGCCGGGGAAGACATAGACCAGCACCATCGTCACCAGGACGATGTAGATGTAGGGCATGCAGCCGGCAAAGATGTCCTCCAGCCGCACCGAGGGCTGCGCCACCCCCTTCAGGTAGAACGCCGCCATCGCAACCGGAGGCGACAGGAAGCTGGTCTGCAGATTCAGCCCGATCAACACCCCGAAGAAGATCGGGTCGATGCCGAAACTGTCCAGCAGAGGCAGGAAGATCGGCACGAAGATGACGATGATCTCCGTCCATTCCAGCGGCCAGCCCAGGACGAAGATGATGATCTGCGACAGGATCAGGAACATGGTCGAATTCAGCCCCAGCCCCAGCACCAGGCTCTCGATCACCTTCTGGCCGCCGAGATAGCCGAACACGGAGGAGAACAGCGCCGAACCCACGAACAGCCAGCATACCATCGCCGTCGTCCGCGCAGTCAGGTACACGCTTTCCCGCAGGCTGGCCCAGGAGAAGGAGCGGTAGAGCAGCGCCAGGGCCAGGGCGCCGACCACGCCGGCCGCCGCCGATTCGGTGGGCGTCATGATGCCCAGCAGGATCACCGCCAGCACCACCACAGTCAGGACCGTGAGCGGCACGAAGCCGATCAGCAGCTCCCACAACACGGTAGCGATCGGCACGTTGCGCTCCTCCGGCGGCAGCTTCGGCGCCCGGTGCGGTTGGAAGATGCCCACGCCGATCAAGTACAACAGATAGGCGGCCGTTAGAACGAAGCCCGGGATGAAGGCGGCGGCGTAAAGCTGCACCACGGAGGTCCCGGTCGTCGCGCCATACAGGATCAGCATGACCGAGGGCGGGATCAGGATGCCCAGCGTGCCGCCGGCGGCGATGCAGCCGCACGCCAGCTTGGGGTCATAGCCGGCGCGCAGCATCGGTGGCAGCGCCAGCAGCCCCATCAGGGTCACCACCGCGCCGACGATGCCCGAGGCGATGCCGAAGAGCGAACAGGTCAGCATCGTCGCCACCGCGAGCGACGCCGGGAGGAAGCCGGACGCCAGCTGCAAGGAACGGAACAGCCGGTCCAGGATGTTCGACCGCTCGATGATGTAGCCCATGAAGACGAAGAGCGGCACGGAGATCAGCACGTCGTTGCTCATCACCGCATAAGCGCGCTGCACCAGCAGGTCGAAGACCCGGGCCTCCATCGCGAAGTAACCGAAGAACAGCCCCATCGCCATCAGCGTGAAGGCGATGGGAAAGCCCAGCATGATGAAGAAAATGAACAGCACCAACTGCAGGATGCCGATGGTGGAATCAGCCAACACGGATCAAACCTTTGAACGACGGGGAAGCAACTGCGTCATGGCCGGCCTTGAGCCGGCCATCTCCCTGTCCTGCGGGCGCGACCTTGCGGAGATGGCCGGGTCGAGCCCGGCCATGACGGTGAGGCGAGTCGGCATGACGATGAGGGAAGTCGGGAAGTGCTAATGGGTCGGCCCCTGCGTCGTCACGATGGCGGCCTGGGCGCCGCCCTGCGCGACCTTGGCGGTCAGCGCCTCCAGCCCCTTGGTCTGCGCGGCGCTGATCAACGCGACGTCCAGCTCCTCCACGTCCACCAGCCGCGGCGGCCAGGCATTGGCCCGGATGCACTGCACGCAGCGGACGATCTCGGCCAGGCCCTGCAACAGCAGCAGGGCGCCGGCAATGGGGATCACCGCCTTGAACGGCCAGATGATCGGTCCGTCCGGGCTCATCGAGGAATGCTCGTTCTGCAGGAATGACAGGTGGAAGAAGAACCAGCCCTGCACCATCAGCGCGAAGATGCCCGGGAAGAAGAACAGGATATACAGCGTCAGGTCGAACTTGCCCTGGGTGCGCGGCGCCAGGCCGCGATACAGGAAATCGCCGCGCACATGCCCGTTGCGCGACAGCGCGTAGGCGCCGGACAGCATGAAGAGCGCGCCATACAGCATGTAGGACATGTCGAACGCCCAGGCGGTCGGCGCGCGGAAGACGTAGCGGGCGGTGACGTCGTACATGATCACCGCGGTCAGCAGCACGATGCACCAGCCGCCCGCCTTGCCGACGAAGGCGCTCAACCGGTCCACCGAGAAGAGCAGGCCGCGGGTGCCAGGCCGGTCAGCGAAAGCGATGGCGGCGGCGATCACCGCCGCCACCAGCCCGGCGAGCCCGGCGACGACGAGGCCACCCGTCACCGCTCAGCCGCGAGCGAAGAAGTGGTTGAAGCTGCGCACCGGGCTGACCTGGTAGCGCAGGAAGAAGTTGCCGACGCGGCGGCACCAGGCGCGCTGGCTGTCGCAGATTTCCTTGAACAGCGGGCCGTTGTTCGGGCTGGAATTGTCGCCTTCGGTGCGCGCGATCACCCGGTCCCACGCCTGCAGCTGCGCGTCCAGGATGGGTGTGGGCGTCGGGCGGACGTTCACCTGCTGGGTCTGCGCCATCGCCAGCAGATCGGCGGAATACCGCTCCTGCAGCTTCCAGCTCATATCCGCCGACGCCGCCTCGGCCGAGTGCCGCAGCAGCGCCTTGTGCTCATCGGGCAGCGCGTCGAACTTGGTCTTGTTGAACAGGATTTCGAAGCACTCGACGGCCTGATGGTAGGACTGGATGTAGAAATTCTTCGCCACGTCCGGGAAGCCGAGCACGCGGTCGGAGGACGGGTTGTTGAACTCGGCGGCGTCGATCACGCCGCGTTCCAACGCGGGCACGATCTCGCCGCCAGGCAGCGCGACCACGGCGGCGCCCATCTCCTGCATCAGGTCGGTCGCCAGGCCCACGGTGCGGTAGCGCAAGCCGCGGATCTGCTCGGCGCGTTCGATCGGGTTGCGGAACCAGCCCAGCGGCTGCGTCGGCATCGGCCCGCTGAGGAAGCCCACCGCGTTCAGCCGCAACACATCCGTCATCAGCTTGCGGTACAGCGCCTCGCCGCCGCCGTAATAGTACCAGCCGAGAAGCTGATGCGCGTCACCGAACCAGGGCGGCGTGGTGCCGAACAGGCTGAAGGCCTTGTTGCGGCCGAACCAGTAGGCGGAGACGCCGTGCCCGCCATCCAGCGTGCCGGCATGGACGGCGTCGAGCACCTGGAAGGCACCGACCACGGCACCCGCCGCCAGCAGTTCGAGCCGGATGCGGCCGCCGCCCATGGCGTTGACCCGCGTCACGTAGTCCTGCGCGAATTCGTGGAAGATGTCGCGCTGCGGCCAGGTGGACTGGAAGCGGAAGACCGCCGTCTGCGCCCGGCTGACGCCTGGCGTGGCAAGGATCGCCGTCGCCGTGGCGGCGGCCGCCCCGGCCTTGAGGAAGCCACGGCGGGCGGGAATGGCAGTGTCTGAGCTCATGGCGTGTTCTCCCTGCGAGGCGATGTCTCTCACCTTCGCGTGAAGCCTTAGCCGACATCATTGCGCCGAAGCAATGGCCTCTCCACGCTTGACGGCGGCGTGGCAGGCCGTTCAATGCAAGGCTATCCCCCGGAATTGACATGGCCGCCACCCACGAAGCGCCGCTTTTCGACCCTCTCGCCACCAGCGCTGCCCCTGATCCGGACCGCGTGCAGTACCGGCTCGACGCCTCCACCGGTCATCTGCTGCGCCGCGCCGTGCAGCGCCACCAGGCGCTGTTCCAGGATTTCGGGGCCGGCATCGGCCTGACCGCACCCCAATTCGCGGCCCTGACCAAGTTGGCCGAGTTGAAACGAGCCACCCAGAACCGGCTGGGCCGCCTGGTGGCGATGGACCCCGCCACCGCGCAGGGGGTGATGAAGCGCCTGGCGCTGCGCGGCCTGGTGCGCACCGAGAAGGACCCGATGGACCGCCGCACCGTGGTGCTGGCCATCACCCTTCAGGGCGAGGCGCTGGTAGAACGCGCCAGGGAAGCCGGCATCCGCGCCAACCAGACGCTGGTAGGTGGGCTGGATGCGGCGGAGCAGGTCCAGCTGCTGGCCCTGCTCCGCCGCATCACCGAATAGGGAAGATCGAGGCATGCGGGTGATCATCGCGGGCGGCGGGATCGGCGGGCTGACGGCTGCGTTGGCGCTGCACGCCGCCGGCATCGAGGCCGAGGTGTATGAGGCCAGCGCCGAAATCCGGCCGCTCGGCGTCGGCATCAACGTGTTGCCGCATGCGGTGCGCGAGCTGACCGAGCTGGGCCTGGGCGACGCGCTGGCGGCCACCGGCATCGCGACGCGGGAGCTGCGCTACATCTCGGCGCATGGCCAGGAGATCTGGCGCGAGCCGCGCGGGGTGGCTGCAGGCTATCACTGGCCTCAATACAGCATCCATCGCGGCCGGCTGCACATGCTGCTGCTGGCGGCGGCGAAGGAGCGGCTTGGCACGGGCCGCATCCACACCGGCCGGCGCCTGGCCCGGGTGACCCAGGATGCAAGGGCCGCCACGGTGCATTTCGCCGAAGGTGGCAGCGCAACCGCCGACGCGGTGGTGGCGGCGGACGGGATCCACTCCGCCGCCCGCGCCCAGCGCCATCCTGAGGAAGGGGCGCCGCCGTGGAAGGGCGCGGTGCTGTGGCGCGCCACCTCGGTCGCCCCGCCATTTCTGGGTGGCGCCACCATGGTGCAATGCGGCCATCACGACCTGAAATTCGTCTGCTACCCCATCGCGAACAACACCGATGGCACGCAGCTCATCAACTGGATCGCCGAGCGCATCCTGCCGGCCGACACGGTGTGGAACCGGGAGGACTGGAATCGCGCCGGGCGGGTCGAGGATTTCGCGCCCTACTACGAATCCTGGCGCTGGGACTTCCTGGACGTGCCCGCGCTGATGCGGAAGGCGGACGCCGTTTACGAATTCCCGATGGTGGACCGCGACCCGCTGGAGCGGTGGAGCGAGGGTCGCGTCACCCTGCTCGGCGATGCGGCGCATCCGATGTACCCGATCGGTTCCAACGGCGCCTCGCAGGCGATTCTGGATGCGCGGGTGTTGGCGATGCACCTGGCGCGCGGCACCACGGTGGAGGCCGGGCTGGCGGCTTATGACGCGGCCCGCCGGCCGCCGACAGCTGCGTTGACCCTGGCCAACCGCGGCCTGGGTCCGGACCTGATCCTGGAGGAGGTGCACCGCCGCGCGCCTGATGGCTTCGAGCGGCTGGACGACGTGATTTCCGAGACCGAACTGCGCGAGACGGCGGCGCGCTACAAGCATCTGGCTGGCTTCGACCCGGCATTGCTGAACCAGCGCGAAAGTTTTGCCGCATGACATTGGATGGATTACCGGCCGGTCGCGGAGGCCTGGCGGCATGAAGGTCGCCGCCATCGGGCTGGGCAGCATGGGCATGGGCGCCGCCCGCAACCTTCTGGCCAAGGGGCTGGAGGTGACAGGTTGCGATCCGTCCGAGCGGGCGCGCGCCGCCTTCGAGGGCCCCAGCGTGGCCTCCGCCGCGGACCTGCCGCCGGGGATCGAGGCGGTACTGGTGCTGACGGTGAACGCCGCCCAGGCGCGCGCCGCGCTGTTCGGCCCGGATGGCTGTGCCGAACGCCTGGCTCCCCGCGCCGTGCTCATCGTCTCCGCCACCATGGCGCCGGCCGATGCACGGGCGCTGGCCGCGGAGGCGGAGGCCCGGCAGTTACTGTATCTCGACGCCCCGGTCTCGGGCGGCGCCACGGGGGCGGCCAACGGCGCGCTGACCGTGATGGCCAGCGGCAACGCCGACTCCTTCGCCGCCGCTCGCCCTGTTCTCGACCGGGTGGCGGCCAAGGTCTGGGAACTGGGTGACGCGCCCGGCCTCGGCGCCACCATGAAGGTGGTTCACCAACTGCTGGCCGGAGTGCACATCGCCACCGCCGCCGAGGCGATGGCGCTGGGCATCAAGGCAGGGCTGGACCCCGCACAAATCTATGGCGTGGTGACCGGCGCGGCCGGCAATTCCTGGATGTTCGGCAACCGCATGGCGCATGTGCTGGCGGGCGACGAGACGCCGCATTCCGCCGTCAACATCTTCGTCAAGGACCTCGGGCTGGTCGATGCCCTGGCGCGCGAGGCGCAGTTCCCGGTGCCGCTGGCGGCGCAAGCGCTGCAGCTTTTCGTCTCCGCCGCGGCGCAGGGGCATGGCGGGGTGGATGATGCCTTCGTGATTCGC
>CAXTJY010000093.1:784-1654 GCA_964244395.1 uncultured Rhodovarius sp. | reverse complement strand
CGTACCAGGCGCTGACCGGGATTACTCTGCCGCACAAGGGCTGACCAAGGCGCCCGAGCAAATCGTGCCGCCTACGCACTTTTGGCATTGCAAACATACCGACCGGTTGGTATTTAAGTGCCATGCCACCTCGCGCCACCCAAGCCCGCGACAAGCTGCTCGACGCCGCCCTCGGCGTCATCCGCACGCAGGGCTATGCCGGCACCTCCGTGGACGATGTCTGCCGCGCCGCCGGCGTCACCAAGGGCGCCTTCTTTCACCACTTCCCCAGCAAGGAGGCCCTGGCCGTCGAGGCTGCGGCGCGTTTCGCCGCAATGGCCGACGGCCTGTTGGCCAATGCGCCCTTCCGCACCGCCACCGACCCGCTGGAGCGCGTGCTGGGCTACGTCGCCCTGCGTCGCGACATCATCGCCGGCGAATTCGCTGACTTCACCTGCCTCGCCGGCACCATGGTGCAGGAAAGCTACGCCACCAGCCCGGCCATCCGCGATGCCTGCGCCACCGCCATCTTCGGCCATGCCGCCACGCTGGAACCCGACATCGCCGAAGCCATGGCCGCCCGCGGCATGGCCGGCGACCCCGCCTCCTTGGCCCGCCATATCCAGGCGGTGATCCAGGGCGGCTTCATCCTCGCCAAGGCCAGCGGCCTGCCGGCCATGGCGAGGGACAGTCTCGACCACCTCCACCGCTACATCCAACTGCTTTTCAAGGGAGAAACCGCGTGACCCGCATCCTCGACATCACCCCAGACAACGACCGTGAATTGGCGCTGGCCCGCTGGATCGACGCGCCGGTAGCGGCCGTCTGGCGCGCCTGGACCGAGGCGGCGCTGCTCGAACAATGGTTCTGCCCCAAGCCATGGCGGGTCAC
>CAXTJY010000093.1:0-774 GCA_964244395.1 uncultured Rhodovarius sp. | reverse complement strand
TGCCGCTGGTCGCGCGGGTCACCGACGTGAAGCAGGATATCCGCGCGGGCGGCAGTAGCTTCATGATCATGCGCGGCCCGAACGGCGAGGAAATGCCGATGCGCGGGGTTTATCTGGAGGTCGAGCATGAACGCCGCATCGTCTTCACCGACGCCTTCACCAGCGCCTGGGTGCCCAGCGAAAAGCCATTCATGGCCGCCAGCGTAGAGATGACGCCGGAGGATGGCGGCACACGCTACATCGCCCGCGCCGGCCACTGGTCGATCGCCGATCGCGAGCAGCACGAGAAGATGGGCTTTCACCATGGCTGGGGCATCGCCACCGACCAGCTGGAAGAAGTGGCCCGCGGGCTGAGCGTGTCGGCATGACGCGGGTCAGCACGGTCCTGTGGTTTGCTGGTGAGGCCGAACAGGCCGCGGCCTTCTACGCCGGCATCTTCGGCGGCGCGCGGAACCTGACCGTCCGCAGCATCGGCGAAGGGCCGATCCCGAAAGGCGAGGTCGCCGGCGTTGGGCTCGACCTGGGCGGCCAGTCCATCGTCACCCTCAACGCTCCCCCCGGCGCGCCCTTCCCGATGGGCGGCGCCATGATGGCGGGGGTAGCCGACCAGGCCGAGCTCGACCGGCTGTGGGACGCGCTGCTGCACGGCGGCGAACCGATGATGTGCGGCTGGCTGAAGGATCGCTTCGGCGTCACCTGGCAGGTCGTGCCGCATGACATGGGTGAGATGCTGGCGGATGCCGACACATCAGCGGCAACCAGGCTGACCCATGC
>CAXTJY010000092.1:7898-10126 GCA_964244395.1 uncultured Rhodovarius sp. | reverse complement strand
GGTCTATTCGTCCCCGGCTTCGGCGACGGTGCGCAGTCGCTCGAGCGCCCGGCGGATCAGCCGCGAGACCTGCATCTGCGAGACGCCGACCTGCGCGGCGATCTCCGACTGCGTCATGTCGTCGACGAAGCGCAGCTTCAGCACGTCCAGCCCCCACAGATCAGGCGGTAGCCAACGCAATTGGGCGGCGTCCAGATCATCCAGCGCCAGGCGGTAGCCGCGCAGCCGGGCGAGCCGGCGTGCAACGTCGAAGCCCGCCGGGTCGGCCAGTATGTCGGTCAGGGCAAAGCCGAGGGTGAGCTGCGATCGCAGGGGCGGCGGCAACATGGCGTCCAGCCTGAGGAACTCCTCGGAGGCGACGGAGGCCGGTAGCAGCGGCAGGCCACGCGCCGAGAAGTCCTTCAATTCCTGTGGCGTCGCCCATTGCGCCAGGGCGCGCTGGTCGATCTTCGCCCGCAGCCGGCGGCGCAGCCAGGGGGTGGCGGCCAGCGATTGGCCGGGCAGCAGCGCGGCCTGGATGTCGGTCTCGGCCAGCCGCAGCTCGCGCCACAGCGGCTGCGCGCCGGGCCGCCCATCGATGACCGAGCAGATGCTGCTCCAGCGATGGTGCACGGAGAGGTCGGCACGGCCCAGCGCGGCCTCGGCAGCCAGGATGTCGTCCGCGGTGGGGGTGGCCCCGGCGCGTGGGTTGGCGGCCGGCGCCTGCATCCAGGCGCGCATCGGCGCTGCCGGCCGCGCTTCGGCCCCCAGGCCCAGGGCGCCTTCCACCAGGCTGAGCAGGGCGGCCGCCTGCTGCGGCAGCCGCAATTCCTGGAAGCAGCCGGCTTCTTCCTCGCCCACCAGTCGGACCAGGGTGGCGCGCACCAACTCGACATAATCGCCCGGCGGCGGCGAGACGGCGACCATGTCGCCGGTCGGCAGGTCGAACAGCCGGGCGCGGGTGGGGCGCAGCAGCGGCACCAGCGCCTCCCGCAGCAGGCGTTGGTGCTGCAGCCGGTTGAGATGGGCGGGCAGGGAAGACAGCCGCAGATGCAGCACCCGCCGCTCGACGCCGGTGGCGGCGCTCTCCCGAGCCATGGCGGCCAACGACAGCGCATCCCGATGCAGCTCGGCGGTGGCGGGGGCGGCATTCATGCGCCGAGCGGGCTGCACAGGCCGAAGCCGGCCGCCATGGCCCGCGCCAGCGCCGCGCGATCGGTCAGGCCGGTCAGGATAAGTCGGTCGCTGGCCGGCCAGCCGGCGGTCTCGCCGGGAATGGCGAAGACGAAGTCGCCCGGCAGGCTGTCCAGCAGGTAGGCCAGGGACGGGGTGAGGCCGGACCAGGCCAACCCCCAGCCGGCGCCGGCCGCGAGGGCCGCCCAGGCAGCCGAGTCGGGCAGGCCGGCCAGCGGCAGGACCAGGGCGTGGCCTTCGCCTGGCGGTGGCGACGGCAGCGTTTCGGGCGGCGGCATCCAGGGCAGGTCCAGCAGCAAGGGCAGATTCGGCTTGCGCTGCGACGGCCACTGTTGCCGTTCGGCGCGCGCCAGCAGCCGGGCGGCGAGCAGTGTGGCGGCGTGACCCGACCAGTCCACGCTCCGCGGGGCGGGCAGGGCGGCGAGCTTCGGCATCCAGCGTTGCGCCAGCAGGCGCGGCCCGGCAGGGCCCATGCGCCACAGCGTGGCCAGGGTGTGGCCGGCCTCCGGCGCCAGCCGCCCGGCCCGCCCCTCCATTCCGGCGGCGTTGGGCGGCGGGGCTTGCGGGGCGGCCTCGGGCTCGTCGGCCAGGGCGGCCTCCAGCACGGGCATGTCGCCCGGGAAGTCGAGCAGCTCGGCCGCCCAGCCCATGCCGTGCAGCAATTCCAGCGCGCGGCGGCACATCGTCATAGTGCCGCCCAACAGCCACAGATCGCCCTGGCCAGGCCGCCATACCAGGCCGCCACCGACATTCGCCGCCTCCTCCAGCCAGGCGGCGGCGATGGCGGGCACGACCGGCCGCGTCACCCGCAGCCCGGCGCAGGGGTGGGTTTCGCAACGACGAACCGCCTCGCCCAGCATGGCCGAACGCGGCCGGGCGGCAGGTGTCGAACTTGCCGGTGGAGAACGCATCGCCGCCGACTCGGTCGTCTGCAACGCCGATCCCGCCGCGCTCGGCGACGGGCGCTTCGGGGTGAAGGCGACGCGCCGCGTCCCCCCGGCGAGCCGCTCGCTCGGCGCGCTCGTCTGGCTGGCCGACGTGAAGACAGCGGGCTT
>CAXTJY010000092.1:0-7888 GCA_964244395.1 uncultured Rhodovarius sp. | reverse complement strand
CGCCGCCGTCGCGGTGGCGCTCACGGCGTGGCGCCCGGGACGCGGCGGTGGTGGCCTGTGGGACGGGGCATGGTCCCGGCCATCTTCGCCCGCCTTGGTTAACCGAGCCTTCGCGGGCCGGCCCCGGCATGCCCTGGCGGGCATGGCATTGGCGTCCGCTCTGGCTTTCGCGGCTTTGTCATGTTTACATTGCGTTGCGTTGGCTCCGCCCGAATGGCGGGCCCTGAAGAAAGACCTGGATGCCGAAAGCCGCCCCGCCCAAGCCGGAACGGACAGCCATTTCCTTGTCGGCAGCAGTGCGTCAGCTTCGCCGGGCCTCCCTGTTGGTCGTGGGCGACGCGATGCTGGACCGCTACGTCTATGGCCGCGTCAGCCGGGTGAGCCCTGAGGCGCCGGTGCCGGTTCTGGCGGTGGAGCGGGAGCTGGCCCTGCCTGGCGGCGCCGGCAATGTGGTCCGCAACCTGACCGCGCTGGGCGCCGCCGTCGCCTTCGTCTCGGTCGTGGGCGACGATCAGCCTGGGAGCGATCTGACCGGGCTGATCGGCGGCCAGCTGCGGGTCGAGCCCTGGCTGTTGGTGCAGGGCGGCCGTGCCACCACCACCAAGACGCGCTTCGTCGCCAGCGGCCAACACCTGATGCGGGCGGACCATGAGCAGGCCGGCCCCATCCATCCCCGCTTGGCCGACCGGCTGGTGCGCATCGCCACCGACGCCATCGCCGCAACCTCCGTGGTGGTGCTGAGCGATTATCAGAAGGGCGTGCTGTCGGGCGATGTGGCGCCCCGGATCATCGCCGCCGCCCGCGCCGCGGGGCGCCGCGTCGTCGTGGAGCCCAAGGGCGGCGAACTGAGCCGCTTCGCCGGCGCCGACCTCATCGTGCCGGACCCCGACGAGCTTGGCCTGGCGACCGGGCTGCCGGTGGGCAGCACCGAAGAGCTTGCGGCCGCCGCACTGTCGCTGAAGCGCGAACTGGGCTTCGGCGCCGTGCTGGTGCCACGCGGCCCGGATGGGCTGACCCTGGTGCATGGCCCAGTGGGCGGGGAATGCGAGGTGCTGCAGCTGCGCGCCGAGGCCTCCGACCAGCACGACCCGGCGGGCGCCGGCGATGCGGTGGTGGCGGTGCTGGCGGCCTCGCTGGCGGCGGGGCTCACCATCGTGACCGCGGCCGAACTCGCAGCGGTGGCGATCGGCATCGTCACGCGCAAGGCCGGCATCGCCGTGGTGCGGGATGACGAGTTGCTGGAAGCGCTGACCCCTGGGCTGAACGCGCGCCGGAAATTGGTGACGGTGCCGCTGGCGTCCGAGATGGTGGAGCGCTGGCGGCACCGCGGCTGGCGCATCGGCCTGCTGCATCTCGCGGCCGGCGGCGCGGCGGCCTGGAACCAAGCCCTGATGGAACAGGCGCGCGGCTGGTGCGACCGGCTGCTGGTGGCGGTGCAGGATTCCAGCGGTGAAGAGATGGCGGATTGGCCGGCGGTGGACCTGCTGGCCGCCTGCGAGGGTCAAACCAACGAGACCCTGCTGCGGCTGTTCCGGCCGGACGTCTTGGTGAACGGGCCTTCCGCGATGGCGCTGGGCATGGATGACGAGAACCTGCTGGCCGAATGGGGCGGCAAGCTGCTGCGGACGGAGATGGCGCAGGCGGCGGAGTAGGCTGTTTCCCCCGGCGTTGGGCTCGTGCGCTCTCACCCGATCCGCAGCAACCCCGGCCCGTGCCGCCGCAACCACTCCGTCGCTGCCCGGCGATGCGGCGTTCGGCCCTCCACCAGCGCCCAGAAACGCGCCGAATGGTTGAGTTCGCGCAGATGCGCCGCCTCATGCGCGACGACGTAATCCAGCACCCAGTCCGGCGCCATCACCAGCCTCCAGGAGAAGGCGAGGGTGCCGCGGGCGGCGCAACTGCCCCAGCGCGACTGGGTGTCCTTCAGCCGCACTGCGCTGGGCCGCACGCCCAGCGCCTCGGCATGCGGCGCCAGCGCGGCCTGAATGCGGCGCGCTGCCTCCGCCCGCAACAGGTCGGTCACCCGGCGGGGCAGGAATTCGGCCGCGCCGGTCACGACGATAGCGCCATCCTCGATGCCGCCCGGGCCGCGCCGGTCCGGCGCGTGGACGATGCGGTGCGGCACGCCGCCGATCGGGATTTCGGCGCCATCCGACAGAAGGGGCGGCGCCTCGATGGCAGCCAGGCGCTGTGTCACCCAGGCGGCGTGCTCGGTCAGCAGCGCCATGCCGGCGCGTCGGCTGCCCCGCGCCGGCAGGGTGACCACCACCGCCGCCTCGCGCGGGCAAATCTTCAGCGACACCCGCCGCGCCCGCGCCGAGCGGTGCCAGCGCACGGGGCACGCCACCTCGGCCATGAAGGCGCGGGGGCGCAGCAGGACGGTCTCTCGCTCGGCTGCTTCCATGGGATCGATGAATACCGGAACTTGTCGTGACTGTCTGGCAAATCCGCCCGTGGCGCGTCCAGCCCGGGTCAGGCTTCTCTTGACCGGCGGGCCGGGCCGGCGCATCCGGCAGGGCCAGGAAACGCGCGATAAGCGCACACCGCACCTATCAGAAAGTCATCCGCAACTTGCTCACGCTGCGCATCATTCCCTGTCTCGACGTCAAGGACGGCCGGGTCGTGAAGGGTGTGAACTTCCTGGGCCTGCGCGACGCCGGTGACCCGGTGGAGCAGGCCACCGCCTATGGCGACCAGGGTGCCGACGAGGTCACTTTCCTCGATATCGGCGCGACGCACGAGAACCGTGACACCATGCTGGACGTGGTGACTCGCACGGCCTCCACCCTGTTCATCCCGTTGACCGTCGGCGGCGGCGTCCGCTCGGTGGAGGATATCCGGCGGCTATTACTGGCCGGGGCGGACAAGGTGAGCATCAATTCGGCCGCGGTGGCGGAGGCCGAGCTGGTCACCCGCGCCGCCAATGCCTTCGGCAGCCAGTGCATCGTGGTGGCGGTGGATGCCAAGCGGGTGGGCGACCATTGGGAGATTTTCACCCATGGCGGCCGGCGGCCGACCGGAATCGACGCGGTAGGCTGGGCCAGGCGCATGGCGGAGGCCGGGGCGGGCGAGCTGCTGTTGACCTCGATGGACCGCGACGGCACCGGCCAGGGGTTCGACCTGGAATTCCTGCGCGCCGTTCGCGCCGCCGTGCGGCTGCCGCTGGTAGCCTCCGGCGGCGTCGGCACGCTGCAGCATTTCGTCGATGGCGCGGCTGCGGGCGCCACCGGCCTGCTGGCGGCCAGCGTGTTCCACGACGGCGTGTTCCGCATCGCCCAGGCCAAGGCGGCGTTGGCGGAGGCAGGCTGGCCGGTGCGCCCCGCAGATGCCTGGCCGGAAGCCGCGTGATGGCCAAGCCTGCCAAGAAGAAGGGTGTGGCGCCGGTGGGAAGCGCCAAGCCGCCGAAGAAGAAAGCGGCCGCGCCCGCGAGGAACGCCAAGCAGACCAAATCGGCCAGGCGGGCCGGGATGGAAGCCGCGCCGGAACCTGCCGCGCCCGTCCAGGAGAAGCCGCGCAAATCGCCTAAGCCGGCGCCGGCGCCTAAATCGGTCAAGCGGGTCGAAGAACGCCTGCTGGCGCCGTTCGAGCCGAGCGCCGAAGGCGCCACCGCCGATGTGCTGGACCGGCTCTGGACGGTGATCGAGCAGCGCCGCGTCTCGGGGGATGCCGTAACCTCGCACTCGGCCCGGCTACTCGCCCGCGGCACGTCGAAAGTGGCGCAGAAGCTGGGCGAGGAGGCGGTGGAGCTGGTCATCGAGGCGATGACCGGCGATCGCGACGCCATCATCGCCGAGAGCGCCGACGTGCTGTACCACCTGCTAGTGCTGTGGGTGGATGCCCAGGTCAGGCCCGAGGAAGCCTGGGCCGAGCTGCGCCGGCGCGAGGGCATTTCCGGCATCGCCGAGAAAGCGGCGCGGCCCAAGGCGATCATCCGACTGGCCCGGACCACCAAGCTGCCTTAGTCGCTAAGGCGGCGGGCTCTGCCCCGGTGCCACGACGCCCCAGACCGCACAGGAACGGGCGGGCGAGCGTTCCGCCGCGGTCCGTCGACGCAGCGAAAGGCGATGCATGCTGCGCCGCCCCGCCCCGCTCATGCCGGCTCCGCTGGCGCGTCGTGCCAGGATCAGCTCGCCGGTCAGGCGGCACAGGCCCTCGACCTCGAAGCCGAACACGGCATAGAGGCGGCGCGCCGAGAGATTGCCAGGGTCCACCAGCAGGCGGATGCGGCGACAGCCCGGCACCTGGCCCAGCCGGCGGATGGCGCGCGCCAGCATCTCGCGCCCCAGCCCGCGGCCGCAGGCCGTGGGCGAGACGGCCAGGTAGCCGAGCCACCAGCAGGAGGCGTCATGCCGATCCGGATGGGTGACGAAGAAGCCCAGCGGCTGCCCCGCCGATTCGAGGATCGTGAGCACGTGGCAGACGCCATCGCGCACCTCCGAGCGGATGCTTTCGACGGGACCCAGGAAGCGTTCGACGTCGCGCGTCTGGAAGGGCTGGAGCGACAAGGCGCCAAGATCGGCGCGGCCGATCAGGCGATAGCGGAGAGGGGCTGACGCCCCGGCGGTGGACATGGGAACCTGCGAATGGGGTGGACAAGGAGCTGAGATGCCACGCCGGGTGGCCGCACGCTCCTCAGTCTCGTGTCCGGCTACAAACCGGAAAAAACCCCTTCATCATGCCCTCATTATAGGATTTTGTGAGGTGTTCATCAAGCGCCATGCTCGCCGCGGCAGAAGGCAACCACAGGTTTGATGCGCTATGCCGGGCAGCCGCTTCATGCCCACGCGGAACATCTGCAGACCCTTCCGCGCAGTCAGACGCCGCAGGGCCTGGATCAACACCAGGGACTTCATGCGCAGCTCTGTTCAGGGGGTCAGCCAGGGTATGACTGGGCTGATGAGTGCGGCCCGCCCGCAGCGGAGCTGAACCTGCACGTCCGGCCGGCATGCTTCACGTGGCGCGGCGGCACCTCTATCCTGTGCTGATGAGCGTCTCCGGCCTGCCGCCCTATGATTCCCGGAACATTTTCGCCCGCATCCTGCGCGGCGAGATCCCGTGCAAGACCGTGGTGGAGACCGAGCACGCGCTCGCCTTCCACGATATCGCAGCGCTGACGCCGACCCATGTGCTGGTCATCCCGAAGGGCGAGTGGGTGTCGGCGGCGGATTTCCACGCCGGGGCGTCGGCCGAGGCGATCGCCGGCTTCTGGCGGGCGGTGGCGCAGGTGGGACGGCCGCTGGAGGCCAGCGGCTATCGTATCCTGTCCAATATGGGGCCGGATGCTGGGCAGGAGGTGCCGCATTTCCACGTCCATGTCTTCGGCGGCCAACCGCTCGGGCCGATGCTGAAGCGGAGCTGAACCATGCGCATCACCGACATTCGCGAGATCACCCAGCCGATCGCCTCGCCGATCCGGAATGCCTATATCGACTTCAGCAAGATGACGACCAGCCTGGTCGCCGTCGTCACCGACGTGATGCGCGACGGCAAGCCGGTGGTAGGCTACGGCTTCAACTCGAATGGCCGCTACGGCCAGGGCGGGCTGATCCGCGAGCGGTTCCGTGGCCGGGTGCTGGAAGCCGACCCGAAGTCGCTGCTGGACGATGCCCGCGACAACATCGACCCGGCGAAGGTCTGGGCCGCGATGATGACCAACGAGAAGCCCGGGGGGCATGGCGAGCGCTCTGTCGCCGTCGGCACGGTCGACATGGCGGTGTGGGATGCCGTGGCGAAGATCGAGCGCAAGCCGCTGTTCCGGATGCTGGCGGAGCGGCATGGGCGCGAAGCCGACCCAAGCGTCTTCGTTTATGCCGCCGGCGGCTACTACTATCCGGGCAAGGACAATTCGGCGTTGCGCGGCGAAATGCGCAGCTATCTCGACCGCGGCTACAACGTGGTGAAGATGAAGATCGGCGGCGCCTCGCTCAGCGAGGATGCGGCGCGGATAGAGGCGGTGCTGGCCGAGATCGGCGGCCAGGCGCAGCTGGCGGTGGACGCCAATGGCCGCTTCGACCTGGAGACCGGCATCGCCTACGCGAAGATACTGCGGGACTACCCGCTGTTCTGGTACGAGGAGGTCGGCGACCCGCTGGACTACGCCTTGCAGGCGGCGCTGAGCGAATTCTACCCCGGCCCGATGGCGACCGGTGAAAACCTGTTCAGCCACCAGGATGCCCGCAACCTGCTGCGCTACGGCGGCATGCGGCCGGACCGGGACTGGCTGCAATTCGACTGCGCCCTCTCCTACGGGCTCGTGGAATATCTCCGCACCCTGGAGGTGCTGGCCCAGTTCGGCTGGTCACCCGCGCGGTGCATCCCGCATGGCGGCCACCAGATGTCGCTGATGATCGCCGCCGGCCTGGGCCTGGGCGGCAATGAGAGCTACCCCGACCTGTTCCAGCCCTATGGCGGCTTCCCGGACGGGGTCCGCGTCGAAGGCGGGCATGTCCTGATGCCCGAGCTCCCCGGCATCGGCTTCGAAGGCAAATCGGACCTCATCGGCGTGATGCGCGAACTGGCCGCCTAGGCCGCCGCCTGCAACGCATGGATTTCTAGCTTGTAACCGCCACCCTCAGTCACCAGCAGCCGTGTGTCGTTGGGGTTGGGTTCGATCTTCTGCCGCAGCCGGTAGATATGCGTCTCCAGCGTGTGCGTGGTGACGGCGCTGTTGTAGCCCCACACCTCGTTGAGCAGCGTCTGCCGCGGCACCGGCTTGCCGCCGGCCCGATACAAAAATTTGAGGATCGCGGATTCTTTTTCCGTTAGGCGAATTTTCCTGTTCTTCGCTGCCTCGACCAGTTGTTTGGTCGCGGGGCGGAACAGGTACGGCCCAATGGTAAACACTGCGTGTTCCGAGCTGTCGAAGACGCGAAGCTGGGCGCGCAGCCGTGCCAGGAGTTCGTTCAGGCGGAACGGCTTGGCGATGTAGTCGTTCGCGCCGCTATCCAGGCCACGCACCACATCCTGCTCGGCATCCGCGCCGGTCAGCATGATAATAGGGACCGAAATGCCACTTTTGCGCAGTTGGGCGCAGTATTCCCTACCATCGCCGTCCGGCAGGCCAATGTCGAGAAGGATGGCGTCGAAGCGGGCATTCTCGCCTTCCAGGAGCACGCTGGCGCTTTTGGCACTGTCGGCCGCGGCTGGGGCGAACTCGCCGTCGATCGCCAACTGGTCCATCAACGTCTCGCGCACCGCGACATCATCATCGACGATCAGGATGGGTCGGGGCGATGGCATGCTTGGGCTCCTGTCAGGTTGGGCGCGGTTCCATCCGCGTCGATCACGGATGAGAACCCTTACTCACGGACTTAGCACCTAACGCAACTGTCCGTGAGTCCTTTCCTGCATCCGCGCTGTCGGAGCATCCGTAACGATTCCATACCATGGACGGAAACGTCAGGCCTCCCACATGGAGGGAAGTGGAGCGGCGCCATATTTCAGGCCCAGAGTCCTAATAGCGTCCGCTGCGAGTGCCTATAACGAAGATGGAACGCCGAATGTCACTGCCCCTCACCTCCTCCCATCGCGACCTTGGCCCGACCCCGCCTGCCGCAGCGCTGCTGGCGATGCGCTCGGTTCACCGCGCCATGTCCGATTTGCGGCGCGGCACGCCCGTGCTGCTGCGCGGCGCCACCGGCGCGCTGGTCATCGCCGCGGCCGAGACGGTGGGGGCCGAGGGGCTGGGTGAACTGCGCGCGGTGGCGGTGACCCAACCCGTCCTGCTGCTGGCGCCGGTGCGCGCCGCGACTGTCCTCGCCCGCCCTGTGCCCCTCGCCGCACCCGAAGAGGGCGCCGTCGCCCTGCGCCTGGCCGATCCGATGCTCGATGCAGCCCATCTGCGCGGCCTGGCCGACCCGACCGCCGAGTCGCTGCTGCCGGAAACGCC
>CAXTJY010000091.1:0-10206 GCA_964244395.1 uncultured Rhodovarius sp. | reverse complement strand
GCTTCCGCGTCGTCCGGCACGCTGTTGGCGGGAATGGCATCGCCGGCACGGTGGGTTGCTTCGCCCGGCGACCGCCCACGCCGCAGGCCGGCATGGACGCCTTGCGAAGCGAGGTGGCGCCGGGGGAGTTCGCCGGCGTGGTCGCACTGGTGGTGGGCGGCTCACGCGGGCTGGGCGAACTGGCGGCCAAGCTGCTGGCGGCAGGCGGTGCCGAAGTCATCCTGACCTATGTGGTGGGGCGCGCGGATGCGGAGGGAGTGGCCAGGGAGATCAGGGCCGGCGGCGGCCGGGCCAGCATCATGCCTTACGACGTGGCCGCCCCGGTCGCCGGGCAGTTTGACGACGCGGCCGCCGTCACCCACCTGCTTTACATGGCCACGCCGCAGATTTTCCGCCACAAGGCAGAACTTCTGGTCCCGTCGCGGCTGGAGATGTTCATGCGCTTCTACGTGACTGGCTTCTGGGAGCTGATGCGACATTTGCACGGGCTTCGGCCTGGGCTGCGGGCGTTTTACCCGTCCACCGTCTATGTCGCCCAGCGGCCGGCCGGGCTGGGGGAATATGCCATGGCCAAGGCCGCCGGCGAGATCCTGTGCGAGGAGATCAACGCGCATCTGCGGCCCAGCAGCGTGGTGATGGCCCGCTTGCCGCGGCTGGCGACCGACCAGACCACGGAGCTTCAGGAGACCGGCAAAGATGATTCGGTAGCGGTGCTTCTGCCGTTGCTGCGCGAATGGGTGGCCGGACCAGGCGCCACGAGGAATGACCAGGCATGACTGAAGGCGATCTGGACGAGGCAATCTTGCGGGCCCGCGGCCAGGAGGCCGTGGAGCGGCGCGACTGGGCCTCCGCGCTCGGTCATTGGGCCGTCTTCCACCTGCTGCATCCTGATCGGGTCGAAGGCTACCATCAGGTTGGCGAGAGCCTGTGGTGGATGCACCGCTTCGATGCGGCGGATGACGTGCTGGCGCGCGGCATTGCGAGGTTCCCGGGCAACGAACCCCTGCTGGTCAGCAGCGCCTGGTCGCAGATGGAAAAGCGGGATTTTCCCGCCGCGACGGAGCGATTCGCGCGGGCCTTGCAGCAAGTTCCGCAGTCGACGTCCGCGCGCATCGGGATGGCTTCCGCCACCAAGGAGCTGGGCCGTTTCGCGGAGGCGGAGGCGATCATCCTGGAGCATCCGGGGCGGGATACCGATCTTCCTTGCCGCTTGCTGCTGGCGGATCTGGCACGGCGATTGGGCAAGCACGCCCTCGGGACGGAGCGTTGGGGCTCACTGGTGGCGGACCAGCCGGATGAGGCCCGCTACCACATCGAACTGGTGGAGTGCCTGCGTGGCGCCGGCCGCGCCCACGACGCGGAGGCCGCCCTGCTGAGGGCCGCCGAGCTATTCCCGGAAGACCCGCATTTCCCGCGCAGCCTGGCACACCAGGCGGAGCACGCCGGCGCGTGGACGCAGGCGCTGCAACGGTGGGAGGCCTTCAAGACGCTGTTCGGCTCGCTGCCCGATGGCTATGTCGGCGCCGCGCATTGCCTGATTCAGCTGGGACGCTATGGCGATGCCGACGTTCTGCTGCAGCCCGCCGTGCGGCTCTTCGCGCAGAACCTGGTCGTGGCCTCGATGTATGCGGATGTGGCGACCAAGGCGGGCCGCTGGACGGATGCGATCGCCCGCTGGCGAGCGGTGCAGAAGCTGGCGCCCGACCGGCCGGCGGGATTTCTGGGCGAACTGAACGTGTTGCGCAGCCAGGGGGACAACGAGCCCCCGCTGATGGCCAGTATGCTCGAACGGTTTCCGGACGATCCCGAGGTGTTGTCGCAACATGCTTCGATCGCGCAGCACATGCATCGTTGGCCTGAGGCAGTGGAGCGTTGGGCGTTGGTGGCACAACGCGACCCCAGCACGGCGCTGCCGCATCTGGAGATCGTGCGCTGCTTCCGCAGCGCCGGAGATCTGGCGGCTGCGGAACGGGCGGTGACGACGGGGCTTGCGGCCTTCCATGGCGATCCACCCCTGCTGCAGCAGCAGGCCGAGATCGCCGACCAGCGCCAGGATTGGGACCTGGCGGCGCAACGCTGGTCCGAGCTGGTGAAGGCGGCACCTGATTTTGCACCCGGGATCATCGGCTTCGCCAGCTATCGGCAGCGGCAGGGCGATCGGGCCGGGATGTTTGCAGTGCTGGAGGAGGCGGCGCCGCGCTTCTCGCATGACCGGTATTTCGGATTGCATCACGCCAATCTGCTGAGCGATTTGCGGGATTGGCCGCGTGCCATTCCGCTTTGGGCTGCGCTGCATACGCTGGCTGGGGAAGATCTGGGCCTGCGGCAGCAGATCGCGCGTGCCATGGCGATGGCGGTCCATGACCGCGACCTGACGATGGCGGAGACGCCTGGTGGTTCGCCGCCCTTCGACATTCCAGACGCGCTGCTGCGGGACGAAGCGGCCGAAGCGGGCGAGCGGGAGGCCACCCGGGCCCTGCTGATGCGCTTCGAAAGCCTGGGTGACTCCTGCGAATTCGGCATCGTGCAACGGCGCTTCGGCGCCGAGCCGCTGAGCCTGCTGCGCTGGACCGGTACTTCGCCCGAGCTTCTGACGGCGGCGTTCCGCGCCCGGCTGGAGGGGGTGGGCGACCCCGAATTCACCGAATTGAGGGTGCACCACAACGAATATCAGACGAGCGACCGGCGTTTCCACATGCTGGCGCACACCTTCACCATGGAGTGGACGACACCTTTCGATAAATTCTACGAATCGCAGTGCAAACGCATGGAGTTCCTGCGGCGCAAGCTGCTGGAGGACATACGCAACTCGGAGAAAATCTTCGTCTATGGCAGCGCCAGGATGACGGATGAGTTGGCGCTTGAGCTTTATGAATCCATGCGCGAGATCGGCGTGGACGTTAAACTGCTATGCCTCCGGTTGCCTGGCATCGGGCTGCCGGCGTCTTCGGTTCGCCAGCTGCGTGGAGGCTTGATGATTGGCGCTATCGACCGCTTTTCCACGGTGGACACAGCCGTGGAAGACTGGCTGGAGGTATGCCGGCTGGCACGGGATGAGATCTACGGGACGCTGGATGAGCTGAAAGCGCGAAGTTTGGGCGTAGTCGCCGAATGAGCGTATTGAAGCCACGCGACTGCTTTGCACACTACGAGCGAACCGCGAGCGGCCACTTGGGCCAGGATTCTCCTTGCACAACCCCAAGGCGAGCACTTCGTAGCCACGCGCCAGCAATGCATCGTCTTGCAGCGCTGGCTTCACATGTGTTACATTGAGGTTTGGTTAAGCTCCTCTTAACTATCTCAGTCTAAATTAGTGAATATGGAGGTAACGAAGCAAAAAATGAAGATTTGCGCTGTGACAAACGTTTTCAATGAAAACTTTAATCTTCCTATTTGGCTAAAACATTATGGGAAGCAAGTAGGTATAAAGAATTGCGTCGTCATTGACCATGGAAGTGATGACGATTCGACGAAAAATACTGGGGGTGCCTCCCTCATAACTTTGCCTCGCTCCGAGTTTGATGATGTTAAGCGAGCAAATGCGGTCTCCAGTATATGTGAAGGCTTGCTGAATTTCTTTGATTATGTTATTTACTCCGATGCTGATGAACTGATAGTTCCTGATCTTCGTAAGTTCACGTCCTTAGTAGATTACTTGGAAAAGGCACGCCCCACCCATGTCACGGTAAAGGGTTTTAATTTAATTCACCACTTGGTGCAAGAGGCGCCTCTCAATGCGACCAATCCCATTCTTTCTCAGCGGCAATATCTGCATTTCCTTTCGCCAATGTGTAAAACTCTGATTACAAGCCGCCCGATCAGATGGGGCGGGGGTTTTCACAGCAGTAGCCTGGAGCCCAGTTTTGGGCCGATTTATATGCTTCATTTGCGGTCGGTTGATTTATCCGAAGCCCTTAAACGGCTGGCCACGACACGAGCACTGGAATGGGCA
This sequence comes from uncultured Rhodovarius sp., assembly GCA_964244395.1. GTDB lineage: Bacteria > Pseudomonadota > Alphaproteobacteria > Acetobacterales > Acetobacteraceae > Rhodovarius. Next base: position 6,254 of record CAXTJY010000091.1, on the reverse strand, counting down.
GACCCAACAGCCGGTCGCCACCAGAGAGAATCCTATGTCGGCCTGATAGGTCTATTTAACGATTACAGCCAGTATCCAGTCATTGAAAATGATGAGTTGTCTTTTCCGGCTGAGGAAGCTGAATTTCTTGCCCGAATTCAGCTATTAGGCGGAAAATATTATCCTCCGCTGGATGTTGCTCCTTCGCGATTGGTGAAGGTGCCGCGCTGGATGAGCAGCGTGATATAGCTTTCTAAGTGCTTTGAAGGGTGTGAGGGCTTGGCGTCTTCAGTCGTCGGAAATCGAGCCACACCCGAACTGCCCTGAGGTGTGTCTTCAGTCGCTCCTGCGCCCCAACGGCTTGCCGGGTGCCGCCACCGGCCCTATTCCGCCGCAAAACATGGAGGATGGCGATGCGGCGGCGTGAGATGATTGTGGCGACAGCCGGGCTGGCGGCTACCCCCGTCCTGGCACAGGAATTCCCCAGCGGACCGGTCCGCGCGATAGTCCCCTTCGCCCCCGGCAGCGCCACCGACACCGTGGCTCGCCTCTTCGCCGAGCGTATGCGGGAGGCGCTCGGCCAACCCGTGGTGGTGGAGAACCGGGCCGGCGCATCAGGGTTGATCGGCGCCGAAGCGGTAGCCCGAAGCACGCCGGATGGGCTGACACTGCTGTTCGGCACCAACTCCACCAATGCCGCCGCCAACGCCCTGTTTCGCCGCGTGCCCTTCGACATGGAGCGCGACTTTGCCCCCGTCGCCATGCTCGCCTCCGTGCCGCTGCTGGTGGCGGTGCCGGAAAGCAGCCCGCACCGCACCCTGCCCGCCTTGTTGGCGGCAGCCCGCGCCCGTCCGGAGGCAGTGACCTTCGCCTCGACCAGCGCCTCGCAGCGGGTGGCTTCTGAAATGCTGGGCTCCATGGCCGGCGTCCGGCTGCTGCACGTGCCGTACCGCGCTGCCGGCCCTGCGATGCAGGACCTGCTGGCCGGCAGGGTGGACATGTTCGTGGCCGATCAGGCCGTGTTGCTTCCAGCTATCCAATCCGGCCGCGCCCGGGTGCTGGCGGTCAGCACCCGCACGCGCAGCCCGCAACTGCCGGACACACCCACGGTCGCCGAAGCGGCCGACCTGCCGCAATATGAGATTTTTGCCTGGTTCGTGGTCGTGGCGCCCGCCGGCACACCGGCGCCGGCGATCTCCCGCCTCAACGCCGCCATCCGCCACGCCGGCGAGAATGCGGAGCTGCGTCAACGCATGCAGGAGACGTTGGGCATGGTGATGATGATCGGCTCGCCAGAAGAGGCGCAAGGCTTCATGCGCAGCGAAACGGTGAAGTGGACCCAGGCGATCCGCGGCGCGGGCATCGAACCGGAGTAACGCCTATCGCTCCCAGGCGCCGTCATGCGCGGCGGCGAAGTGCGGGTCGTCCTCCAGCAGTGGGCACGGCAGGTCCAGGGTCAGATTGTCCGGGTGCGGCCCGATGATGGCCCGCAGCTTGGCCTCGCTCATCGCATAGACCAGGCGGCCGATGCCGGCCCAGTACAGGCTACCGGCACACATCGCGCAGGGTTCTACCGAGACATACATCGTGCTGGCCGCCAATTCCTCGCGGGAGAAGGCGGCGCAGGCACGGCGGCCAGGACCGTCTCGGCATGGCCGACGCGGCCCTCGGTGTCGGAGGCGTTCTCCTGCAGGTCGAGCTATATCGTCCGCCGCCGCGCGGTCGTGATCGCTGTCGGGACGAGGTCAGGAAAAGCCCCCGGCGGTCGCCCGCCGGGGGTCCATTTCAGCCGCAGGGACTACGCCGCCTGCTGTTCGACCAACTGCGGCCGGCTCGGCGCGCCGATGGCGATCTTGCGGGGTTTCAGCGCCTCCGGCACCTCGCGCCGCAGGGAGACGTGCAGCAGGCCGTTGGCCAACTCGGCACCCTGCACCACCAGGTGGTCGGCCAGCACGAAGCGGCGCTCGAAGGCACGGCCAGCGATGCCGCGGTGCAGGTAGTTCTTCGCCTGCTCGGGCTGCGCGGCAGGCCGCCCCGTGATCGTCAGGGTGTCCGCACGGACCTCCAATTCGATCTCGGCATCGGTGAAGCCGGCGACCGCCATGGTCAGCACGTATTGGTCATCGCCGGTCCGCTCGATGTTGTAGGGCGGGTAGGCCTGGGCATCGACGCCGCGCGAGCCTTCGACGAGCCGGGCAAGCCGGTCGAAGCCGATGGCGGTGCGGAAGAGGGGGGAAAAATCAACTGCGTTCATGATAGGACCTTCTCGAAAGCAAGGTTGGGGTGGACGGCCGCCGCGAATATCTTTGGCCCCTATGCATCCCCTTCTGGGCAATGCGGGCCGAGGAAACCCCCGGTTGCCGTGCAGCGGCCCCATCTGGGCACCGCTCGCAAACACCAGATGGGAATGCGGCAATGGACCCTGCAAGACCCGGGCGCGCAAAATTTTGGCGCCGCGCCCCAGCACGCCCGCGGCTGATTGGAGCCCCGCCGCAGCCGTGCTACCGCAGCGGCGCAGTGGAGCCTGAATGACGCATGAGAGTGACCACCCCCACCCGGTCCGACCCTGACCAGGATCGAACCCCCCTCTCGGACGCCGAGGCGGCGGCGGTCGTCGCCCAGGCGAATTGGTATCACAGCTTCGAATTGCGGCCCGGGCTGGTATCTCCGGGCGTCAGCGACATGCCGGCCAGCGCCGCGTTGGACGGGCTTGGCGTTCCGGCTGATTTGAGCGGCAGTCGGGCACTCGATGTCGGCGCCTGGGACGGGCCGCTGACCTTTGAACTGGAGCGCCGCGGCGCCACCGCCTTCGCGCTCGACATTCAGGAACCGACGCGGGTGGGCTTCGATGCGGCGCGGCGGGTCATCGGCTCACGTGCGGTGCATTACCAGGGCAGTGTCTATCAACTGCCGCATGATCAGCTGGCCGGGCTGGACCACATCGTCTTCCGCGGCGTGTTTTACCACCTGAAATATCCGCTGCTGGCTTTCGAATGCCTGGCTGCCGCGCTCAACATGGGCGGCCGGTTGTATTTCGAGGGTGAGACCTTCCTGCACTACGCGGAAACGGCGGACGGCACGCCAGTGGAAAAGGACTTTTCCGAGCTGGCGCGAAGCGACATTCCGCTGACGCTTTGCTACCCCAACCGCTATAAACAGGGCTCCAACTGGTTCATTCCGAACCCCGCTTGCCTGCGGGTGTGGATGGAGATGAGCGGGCTGCGGGTGGACGCGCTGAACACCTTCACGGAGAGCGGCGCGCAGCGCAGCTATGGCGTCGCCACCAAGGTATCGGAGCAGAGCGAGCAGCTGGAACACCCGCTCTACTGAGCGGGTAGGCCGGTTTCAGCCCTTGCGCAGGCCGATGCCGGCGAATTTCTTGTTGAACTTCGCCACCTGGCCGCCAGTGTCCATCATGCGTTGTACGCCGGTCCAGGCAGGGTGGCTCTTCGGGTCGATATCCAACCGCAGCGTGTCGCCTTCCTTGCCCATGCAGGACCGGGTGGTGAAGGCGGTGCCGTCGGTCATGATGATGTTGACCGTGTGGTAGTCGGGATGCGTGTCGGGCTTCATGGAAACGTCTCGGGCATAGGGGCGGGCGCCATCGGGCGGGATACGGGGCTATAAGGGTGGGGCGGGTCCGGCGCAACCCATCCCATGCCTCCCGCCGTCGCTGCTACCAGCGGCCCCGTCGGGGCGCGCCGCGCGGTGCACCCCCGCCCCAGCCGCCGCCCCTGCCCCATCCGCCGCGGGCGACCGGTGCCGCAAAGCGCGGCCCGCCCCAGCCATAGCCGGGCCTGGCCACGTAGCCGGCATAGGCGGGGCCCCGGTAGCCGCCATATTGGCCACCATAGGCCGAACCACCGTAGCCGCCGCCATAACCGGGTCCGTAATAGCCCGGCCCGGGCGCGACGCAGCCGGCCAGGGCGGCGGGAATCAGCAGTGTGGCAAGCAGGGTGCGCAGGCGCATGGGGGGTACTCCTGCGTCATATCAGCCTAACGAGGTGTCGAAGCTGAGGCGTTCTCGCCTTATCGCCGCCGCAGATGGGCCTCGGTTTCCGCCAGCCCTTCCGGCTTGCCGATCTCGTAGAAGCGCTGGCGGACCTCGAAGCCTGCCAGATGGCCCTGCCGCGCCAGCTCGCCGGTCAGGGAGGAAAGGTCCCAGGGGTCGGGCGTCGGCCAGGCCTCGACGACGGCGCGGGTGAAGACCGAGAAGCCATAGTCGATCCACTGCACCCCCGGCTGGCCGCGGACCGACTTGTCATGCGCCAGCACCATGCCGCCGTCGAAGATGACGTTGGACGCATCCCACTGGTCGCGATTATGCAGCACCGTCATCAGCGCCGGCGCACGCGCTTCCAGGAAGGCCTGGTGGATCGGCACCGCCTCAACGTCGAGGTAGCTGTCGCCGTACAGCATGAAAAAGGCGTCGCCCAGATGCGGCAGGGCGTGCCGCAACGCACCGCCGGTGCCGCGCCGGTCCGGCCCTTCGTGGCTGAAGGCGATGGTCAACGCGAAACCATCCTGGTGCCGTTCGACCCAATCCTCGATCTGCTCGCCCAGATGGCCGATGCACAGCACAACCCGGGAAAAACCCTGGCGCTGCGCCAGGCGCAGCTGGTGTGCCAGGAAGGGCTCGCCATTCACCGGCACCAGCACCTTGGGGATCGTCTCGGTGATCGGCCGCAGACGCGTGGCGAGGCCGCCGGCCAGGATCGCCAGCGGCGGCAGGCTCACCGGTCCAGCACCTTGGTGCCTTCGACGTCGACATGCAGGCGTACCTCTTGCAGCCCAGCCCCGCGCATCGCTTCGCGCAGCCGCCTGGCGTCGTCGGCGTAGAACAGCAGGAAGCCGCCGCCGCCGGCACCGACCAGCTTGCCGCCCACCGCCCCCGACTTCATCGCCAGCTCATACCATTCGTCGATCTGCGGCGAGGACATCCCGGCGGAGCGCTTCTTCTTGGCCTCCCAATGCTCCAGCATGATCTCGCCCCAGCGGCGCAGCTTGCCGGCCAGGAAGGCGTCGCGCGTCTCGTAGCCCAGCGCCTTCACCCGATCGAGGTTGGCGGTCATGCCGGCATCGGCGGACCTGGACTTCTGGTCCTGTTCCTTCAGGATGGCGCCTGCGCTGCGGGTTCGCCCGGTGAAGAACATCAGGGTGTTGTCCTGCAAATCCTCCATGGTGTCGCCGCTGACCGGCAGGCTTTCCGCCTCGACCCGCCCATCGCGGCCGAAGGTGAAGGCGGTGAGGCCGCCGAAGGCCGCGATGTATTGGTCCTGCTTGCCGATGGGCTCGCCCAGCCGGTCGAGCTCGATGTGGCAAGCCAGCTCCGCCAGCGAGCCGGGGTCGATATGCGCGCGTTTGAGGATGTGCAGCGCCTTGAGCAGCGCGGTGGCGAAGCTGCCGGAGGAGCCGAGGCCAGTGCCGGCCGGGATGTCGGCCACCGAGGTGATTTCGAGCGCCTTCTCGCTTGCCAGGCCCAGGCACAGCAGCGATTCGCGGATGATCGGGTGGTTGATGCCGGCGACGTCGTCCGGCCGCTCCAACTGCGAGTATTTCAGCAGGATGCCGGGGTCGAGCGTGCGCTGCACCGAGACATAGATGTGCTTCTGGATCGCCATGGCGACCAGGAAGCCTTCCCGCTCAAGATAGTAGCTTGGCAGATCGGTACCGCCGCCCCCGATCGAGATGCGGAGGGGCGACCTCGTTATGATCACGGCGCGTGTTCCGAAGGAATGGCATAGAAGATGAAATCGATGCCGTCATGGTCATGCGCGCGGAAGTGGAAGGAGTAATCCTTCACCCGGCCGATGACCCAGTCCGGCAGCACGAAGATGTCCTGCGGCGCGTGATAGACCGACAGCCCGATGGACGGCCGGCAGCGCATGATCGAGGCCTCGGCGCCGGTCAGCACCTGCGGCTCGAACCCCTCCACATCCACCTTGATGTAGTCCACGCGGCCGCCGTCCAGCGCGGCGTCCAGCGTCAGGCAGGGCACTTCCACTTCGCCGGTCGCGTCGGTCATGGTGCCGGGCGTGCCGGTGGGGGTGAAGCGCAGCGTGCCGGCCTCGGCGCCGATGGCGGCGTTCGTGCAGGTGATCTTGCCGGCCACATCCGCCGGCAGCCTGGCGCGATACGCCTCCAGCCCTCGCGCCGCGCGCGCGCCGGCTTCGCGCAACGCGGGCGCCGCCGATGCGTCGCCGGCCAGCGCCGCCAGCAGCCGCTGCTGGCGCTGCGCCTCGTTCATTGGAGCCCCTCGTCCGACGAGTACGTCG
>CAXTJY010000090.1:8932-10260 GCA_964244395.1 uncultured Rhodovarius sp. | reverse complement strand
TCGCCGGCTGGAACAACATCATCTTTGGCGGAGCGGGCAGCGATATCATCGATGCCGGTCAGGGCAGTGCCACCGTTGATGCTGGCCCGGGCAACAACAGCATCACGGTCCATGGTTGGAACAACATCATCAAGGCCGGCGCGGGGAACGACTTCGTCCAGGGCGTGGATGGCAGTTCCAGCTTCGATCTGGGCGATGGCAACAACACCATCCAGAGTTGGGGCTGGAACAACGTCGTCAAACTTGGCAACGGCAACAACCTGATCCAGGACTTCGACGGCAATGGCAACATCACCGCGGGCGATGGTGACAACACCATCGGCCTGCAAGGCTGGAACAACGCGCTGTCCCTCGGCGACGGCAATAACGACGTGACCGTGCTGGTGGGGGGCCATACCTCCATCACAGCGGGTGACGGCGACAATGTGCTCCGCCTGTCGGGCTGGAGCAACCTGGTTCACCTTGGCAACGGCGACAATGTTGTGTTCGCCGGTATGGGCATGTCCACAATCAACACGGGCAGTGGGCGGGACGTGGTGATGCTCGGCGGCTCCGGCTCGTCCACAGTCAGCACCGGCGACGGTGACGACACCATCTACAACGGCGGTTCCTACTACGACTGGCTGAGTGGTGGCCGAGGCCACGACACCTATCAGGTCAACAATGCCACGACGATCATCGTAGAGAATGGCGGCGAGGGTTATGACACCGCCTATGTCGGTGTGGATGGATACGTCATGTCCGCCAACGTCGAGGTCGGCCGGCTGTTCGGCGCGGCCTCGCAGCTCACCGGTGGCACCGGGGCTGACAATCTGGTGGCCAACGGCGCGCTCGGCAGCCGGCTTGATGGTGCCGGCGGCGACGATGTGCTTTGGGGCAGCAGCCTGGCCGACGTCTTTATTGGTGGCGCCGCAAACGACCTGATGATGGGATACGGCGGCGCCGACCGGTTTGTCTTCTCTGCGCCAGGCTGGGGCGCCGACCAGATCGTCGGGTTTTCCTCGGCGGAGGGCGACCGGATCGATCTGCGTGGGCTCGGGCTGTCGAGCATCGCCGATGTGGGGATCGTAAGCGGCGCCAACACTCAGATCACCTACGGTGCCAGCAGCATTTACCTGTTCGGCGTGAGCGGCCTCACACAGGGCGATTTTATTTTCCAGTGAGAATGTAGCGACCCACAGAGGCGAGTAGGCGGACGCAAGGCGGGAGCGGGGAGTATTCTGCCGCATTCTTACCGGTAGGCGCTGCTTCGGTAGATGACCCTTCTCTTCGCCCGTGCTCGCGTTGAGACGCTGGCGAAGCGAAACCTGCGCGAAACAGTTGTATCC
>CAXTJY010000090.1:4249-8922 GCA_964244395.1 uncultured Rhodovarius sp. | reverse complement strand
GGTCCTACCTCCTTTGGTCAGCTGAAGATGAAGTCGCTGACGGACAGGGTCACGCCGAACACGTAGATGCTGTTGCCCGCGGCCTGCACCTGGGTGTTACCGCCGCCGAAGGTCAGGCTGAGCTGGCCGAAGCTGGTCACCCCGCTGGCGGCGGTGAAGTCGATCTTCGCGGCGCCCGGCTGAAAGCCGGAGAGCAGGTCGGCGCCCCAGCCCGGCGCGTTGATCATCAACACATCCGCGCCGCCGCCGCAGTAGAGCGTATCGTCACCCGCACCACCGGTCAGCGTGTCGCCGAAGGCAGTGCCGAACAGCGTGTCCTCCCCTGCCCCGCCATCCAGCTCGGCCGCTGACGCGCTGCCAACCAGCACGTTGTCGGCGGCGTTGCCGGTCAGCCGGTTCGCGGCGCCAGACAGGTTGCCGCGCTCGACATTGGCGGCGAGCGTGAAGCTGATATTGGCGGCGAGTCCGATCCAGGCGGTGTCGTAGCCCTCGCCGGCGTTCTCGGTGATGACCACGCCAGGGTCCAGCACCACGAACTGGTCGTTGTCCAAGCCGCCCACCATCGTGTCGGCGCCGCCCTGGCCGCGGATGATGTCGTCGCCCGCCCCCCCTATCAACGTGTCAGACAGGGGACTTCCCCACAGGGTGTCGTCCCCGCCCTGGCCGTACAGGGTGCTGGCTCCGCCCGGGCTGGCAACCAGATTCTCGCTGGTGTCGCTGCCCGTCAACACCCCGCCACTGGCAACAACCAGACGTACGACTTCGACATTCGGCCCGATCACATAGCCGCTGATGGCGACGTAGGCGGTATCGTAGCCTTCCCCCTGCTCCTCGACGATCGTGGCGCCCGCATCCAGGACGACATAGGAATCATGGCCGCTACCGCCGTTCATCACATCGGCGCCCCCTTGGCCGCGCAGGATGTCGTCGCCGCCCTGGCCGTTCAGCGTGTCCGCGAATGGCGATCCCCACAGCAGATCGTCCCCATCACCTCCATTGACGATGGCGCCGCCGGTGGGGTTCGCAACCAGTTGTTCCGCACCATCGCCGCCGGTAACCCCCAGGGCGCCGCCAAACATTCGGACGATCTCCACGTTCGCAGGCAGGATGTATTCGGCGCTACCGACCCAGACGGTGTCTATCCCCTCATCGTCCAGCTCGACAATCACGTCGCCGGCGGAGTCCACGACGTAGACGTCATTGCCCTGGCCGCCGATGGCCGAGTCGTTCCCCACATCGCCTCGAAGCACGTCGTCACCGGCGCCGCCGAGCAGGGTGTCGTCGCCCTCCAGGCCCCAAAGAAACGCGTCGACGGAGGATGCGTCGATCCGATTGGCCTGTGCGTTGCCCACGCCCACCACGCCTTCGCCAAACAGGGAAAGCGCCTCGATATTTTCCGGCAGAATGAAGTTACTTCCGGCCAGAACGGTATCATACCCCTCGCCCGATCCTTCGATCACCTCGTCCTGCGCGTCGTCCACGACATAGAGGTCATCGCCCTGACCACCCGCGAGACGGTCCCGGCCCGACCCGCCATCCAGCCAGTCGCGGCCCGCGCCGCCTGAGAGGGTGTCGCGGCCCTCACCACCCAGCACATAGTCATCCCCGCCGCCGAGCTCGACATGGTCATTGCCCGCGCCGAGATAGAGACTGACCTGCTCGATGCCGCGCAGCACGGTGCCGTCCGACATCGTGCCGTTCACCAACCCACCCGGCGCGACGAGCAGCGTGATGGCCGTTGTGCCGGAACGGGTGATGCTGGCGCGGTCGAATCCTTCGCCGCCGTCCAGGGTGTCGCGGCCGCCGGCACTGCTCAACAGGTCGTCGCCGGCGCCGCCGAACAGGCTGTCCCGGCCGTAAACCGCAACCGCACCGACCACCCCGTCCACCGGACCCTGGATGAAGGGATCATCCACCAGGCTGTCGGCACCGTCCGCACCCGACAGGATATCGTCGCCCAGGCCACCGTTCAGCGTCTCGCCATGCCCGTTGCCTGCGCTCAGCCGGTCGTCTCCCGAACCGCCAAGGAAGCTGCTGCCCTGATCGGCCGCGCCTTGGCTGCCGGTGATCACGTCGTCCCCGTCGCCGCCGAGCAACCACGCATTGGCCTCGCCGGGGCCGAGATGGATCAGGTCATTGCCCGCACCGCCCTCGACCGTGTTGCCCAGCCCGCCCGCCACACCGATGTCGTCATCCCCCGCCTCGCCACGGAAGGTGGAAAAGCGGGCGTTGGTCCCTTCCAGGGAATCCGCATCCGCGCCGCCCAGCAAAAAGGCCTGGAGCAGATCGGTGCCGATCAGGACGTCGCGCCCTTCCTCGCCCTGCAGGGTCTGGGCGGAGCCGCCGATGGCCTCCAGCCGGTCGTCGCCTTCGCCGCCCCGCAACGTGGACCGGGCGCCGCCGCCCTCGCTGTGCAGCGTGTCGTCGCCGCTGTCACCCAGCAGCAGGCTGCCCGCGCCGGCGAGGTCGATCAGGGTGTCGCGGCCGTCGCCGCCGACCAGATAGTTGGAGGCGCCCTCGGTGGTCAGGGTGTCGTCGCCGGCGTCGCCGAACAGGCCGGCATTGCTGGCGTGACTGGTCACCTTGTCGTTGCCGCGGCCGCCATTGGCCACGCCGGGGCCTGCCAGGTCCAGCGTGTCGGCCCCCGGCCCGCCCTCCAGCGTGTCCGCGCCGCCCAGGCCGAGCAGGGTGTCGTCGCCGTAGCCGCCGCGCAGCAGGTTCGCACCGGACGAGCCTTGCAGCATGTCCCGGTAGTCGCTGCCGGTCACATTCTCGATGTCGACCAGCACGTCGCCGTTCGCGTCACCGGCGGTGCCCTGGCCGATGGAGAGGTTCACGTCCACGCCGGACTGCGCGCCGCGGTAGGTCGCCGTGTCGCGGCCCGCGCCGCCGTCCAGCACGTCCGGCCCGGCCCGGCCCTCCAGGATGTCGTCCCCGGCCAGGCCAGTCAGCGTGTCGTTCCACCCCGAGCCGGTCAGGCTGTCGCCGCCGGCGCCGCCGCCCAGGACGGCGCCATGCAGGTCGCCGTCCAGGATCAGGCCGCGGATGCTGGGGAAGGCATAATTGTCGGTCCAGCCCACGGCGACACGGCCGTTGTCGAGGGTGACCGCGTGCGGCGCGTATTGCTGGCCGCCACCGGCGTCAGGGCTCCCGTAGCGATCAATCGAGCGGTCATAGGGATTGATGAGTTCGTCGGCGCCGAGTGTCCCGTCCGGTGCCATGATGGCGCCGCGCAAGGCGTTGGCATAAGCGTCGCCCCCGCCGGTCCAGAAGATCGCCGCGCCGCCGCCGGGCATGGCGGCCACGTCATAAGACGGCGGGGGCCTGAACGAACCGAGGTACAACCCCTGCAGCAATTCCGCGCCGACCAGCCTGAAAGCGGCAGAGGCACCGCCACCCGCGCCGACAAAGCAGGCGAAGAGCGAACCCTCCTCAAACCAACTGGCCAGGGCCCGACCATCGGCCAGCATCGTCAGCTTCAGACCGGCACCGTCGGCATTGGAGGTCAGCGCAGTCTGGCCCAGCCCGCCGAAGCCCCCCCCCAGGATGATCAGCGTTCCCGTGTTGTAGTGGAAGGCCAGTTGATTGCTGCCGCCCAGCTCCATCCCCTGCAGCTCAGTGAGACGGGCGATGTCGGAGTAGTTGGCGCTGACGCGGGAGGCGACCGGAGCGGTGCCCGCGGCATCGAAATCCCGCTCAAGGATGACTTTGTTGCCCAGGAGAGTACTCGTGGTGGTGGCCCAGGCGACGGAAAAGCCGCCATTGCCGCGCGCCCATACGGTGGAGTCTTCCAGGACCCTGTAGCCCGTTGCCGGGTTGACCTGGATGGCGTCACCGACGGCTGTCCCGTCCGTGTCGAAGATGCGCGCGTAAAGATTGACGTCGAGCCAGGTGACGACGAAACGGCCATCGGACAGCACGGCGACCGATGGGTCGGTCAGGTTGTGTCCCGCCCCGCCCGATATCGCGATATTCCGGGTCAGCACCCCCTGGGCGTCGTAGATCCGCAGCAGGATGTCCTGGTCGCTGGTGCCAAGGCCGATCGCATCGCCGCGCATCGCGTTGAACATCAGCAGACGGCCGCCGGGCAGGGCCTCGAGGCCACCGTCGCCGTCGTTGGAGAAGGGCGTGTAGAGCGCGCTGGCAAAGCTGAAGGCGCCGCCCTGCGGCGGCGGCGGCGCGAAGACGAAGTTCGCCGGCGACAGATCGTCGGGCGAGACGCCTTCGAGCGTGACGCTGTCGGCGTAGCCCGGGCCGGTCGAAATGGTGGTGCTGGCGGCCGGCGCCGGATCTTCGCTGCCGAAGATGTCGGACATCGAGTTCACGTAGGGGCTGGACATCAGGCTGATCCGGTCCAGCGCCGGATCGAAGCCGCGGATGATGTCCTGTCCGTCGCCCAGTCGGAAGACGAAGGTGTTGCTGCCGTGCGCCCCCGGCAGGTCGGGGTCGCCACGCAGGGTGTCGTTGCCGGTGCCGCCGTCGATCACGTCGTCGCCCTGGCCGCCGGTCAGAATGTCGTTGCCTTCGCCACCCTCCAGGGTCATCCGGGTGCCGGGGGCGCCGTCGGACCGCAGAAAGTCGTCGCCTTCACCACCCACCAGGGTCGAGCCATCGCCTTCGGCGGACAGCAAATCATTGCCGGCGCCGCCCAGCAGCCGGTCGGTGCCGAGGCC
>CAXTJY010000090.1:0-4239 GCA_964244395.1 uncultured Rhodovarius sp. | reverse complement strand
CGCCGACGAGGGTGTCACGGCCCGCCTCGCCCGCCAGCACGTCGTTTCCCTCTCCACCGCCCAGGAAATCGTCGCCGCTGTCGCCGTAGAGGAAGTCCTCGCCGTCGTCGCCATAGAGCGTGTCATTGCCGGCATAGCCGTAGAGACGGTCACTGCCGGCATTGCCCTGCAGGCGGTTGGCGGCGGCGTTGCCGAGCAGCAGGTCGTTGCCGTCCCCGCCGGTGGCATTCTCGATCTGCACACCGAAGGCGATGGAGATGTTGTCCACCATGCCCAGCACCGAGGAATACTGCCCCGGCGCCAGGTTGATCTTCTGGTCTGCGGTGACAGGCGTCCCCGTCCCGCGGCGGGACGCGTCCAGCGTGTCGATGCCGCCGGTGTCCCAAATGGCGAAGATCGGCCAGGGATTCAGGGCGAAGTCGAAATAGCCGTGCCCGGCATTCGTGCCCCAGCCATACACGGTGTCGCCGCCGCGGGTGACGGTGTCGGCACCGTATTTCTGCTGGATGGCGGCGATGTCGTAGATGGTGGGGGTCGAGGAATACGCATTCTGCCCACTGGTGACCCAGGCGTTGGCGACGGTGTCATACCCGCCGAAATAGGACATGATGCTGAGCTTGCGCGTGTCCTGGTCGAATTCGCGGTTGTCATAGGTGGGTGATGGATCGTCCGTCGCGTCGTAGGGGCCGGGATGCGACAAACCAAGCGAATGGCCCATTTCGTGCAGCATCGCCTGCCATCCATAGGCGAACCAGCGCGGCGTCGTGCCGTCGAGCATGGCCGAGGGCTGCGACCAAAGCTGTGCCGAGTTCAGCCAGATGTTGGCGTCGTTGATGTACCAGCCGTCGGGATACGGCGTGTCCAGGCTGCCGCTGAACTTCAGGACTTCATAGGCGAGGAAGGCAGCGGGCGAGAGCAGGAGCAGCGCGGCTTCCAGCAGTGGGGTGCCGGCTTCTCGCGCCAGATAGAGAATGTAGTCGTCCGGTGACAGGAACATGGACGTGTAGCTTCCATCGTCCAAGGTAAAGCTGCTGAACGCGAAGGTAATGTCCGCGTCGCCCGTCACATTGACCAGGGTGGGCCGGATGTAGTCGCCCCAGGTCCTGAAGGCATCCTGGACCATTGCCTTGACCGGCCCCCAGGTGGAACCCTGGAGCGGTTGAAAGCCGATTGACTCGAAAGCGGCGGCGGCATCGAACAGGACCGGAGGAAGATCGGGAATGGCGACGGTGATGACGTCGCCTCCCCACTTCCGGTAGGGACCCCAGTTGTTCGGGACGTCTCCCCAATGCGTTTGCAGCGCAATCAGGATCGCATCTGTGGAATAGGTCGGCTTCGACATGATGGCGATCCGGATGCTCGACGAGAGCCTGCGGTTTATCGCATTAGTGGATTTTGCATAGACCAAATGCGATCGGGTGGGGCGGGTCGCAGCCTGTACGGGCTGCGGATGATTTGCTCTGACCGGAAGTGATTCCGTTCAGGCTGTCACGGGCTCAAACTACGACGGGACGGACTTTCCCTCCCAGAGGGGTGGGAATGCGGTCCCAAACCCTGCTCCGGTCGGTTTTCCAGTTAACATCTCTCATGCGTCGATGAGGTTTCGAACCGCCGTTCCTGAGGTATTGTCGCGGCGACAGACCTACGAGGCCTTCGACTCGGGCGCTGTGGAAACCGTCGATCCGCGGTCGCCTCTTCGGTTACGGCAGCCTGGACGTCCGCATTCTTCTCCTCCTCTGCGGCCGCGGCCAGCGATCCCGGAGACATAAAGTCGAGGGCAAACGCCTGGCGGGTCATCGCACTGGTGTAGAGGTCGCGCATCGGCCGGCGTCGAGCTTAGAGCGAGTTCTTGCTAATCCCCGACGCCGACGGTCTAATTCCCGAAACGACACGCGTAGCCATCGAGCGGCGCGGCGAGGAGGAACGGTCGCGATGCTGAACGGCCAACCGCGCTCATGGTGATCTATCTCCTTCGGCGGCTGGGCCTGGCGCTCATCACCTGCGTCTTCATTTCCATCTTCACCTTCATCATCATTCGCCTGCCGCCGGGCGATTTCGTCGACGCCTACATCGCCAATCTGGCGGCGAGCGGCAGCTCCGTCTCGGCCGATCAGGCGGAGGCGATGCGGCGGGAATACGGCTTGGACCGGCCGGTCTTCGTGCAATACGGCATCTGGATAGGCCGGGTGCTGGGCGGCGATTTCGGCGTCTCCATGGTCTGGCGCCGCCCGGTGACGGAGGTGATCGGCGACCGGCTGTGGCTCACCATGGCAGTGTCGGTCTCGGCGCTGTTCCTGACCTGGATGATCGCGCTGCCGATCGGCATCTACTCGGCGATGCGCCAGTATTCGTGGGGGGACTACATCTTCACCACGCTGGGATTCATGGGCCTGGCCATCCCGAATTTCCTGCTCGCGCTCATCCTGATGTATTTGGGCTTCCGCTATCTTGGGCTGAACGTGGGCGGGCTGTTCTCCGCCGAATACGCGCAGGCGGAGTGGAGCTGGGGGCGGGCCTGGGACCTCATCAAGCACCTGCCGCTGCCCGCGGCGGTGCTGGCGATGGCAGGCAGCGCGCAGCTCATCCGCATCATGCGCGCGAACCTGCTGGATGAGCTGCGCAAGCCCTATGTCGTCACCGCCCGCGCCAAGGGCCTGACGGAGCGGCGCGCGGTGCTGAAATACCCGGTGCGGGCGGCGCTGAACCCGTTCGCGAGTTCGCTGGCCTACCTGTTTCCCTACCTCGTTTCGGGCAGCATCATCGTCTCGCTGGTGCTGGGGCTGCCCACGGTGGGGCCGCTGCTGCTGCAGGCGTTGGTGGCGCAGGACATGTTCCTGGCCGGCGCCATCGTGCTGCTGCTCGGCGTCATGACCGTCATCGGCACGCTGATCTCCGACATGCTGCTGATGTGGATCGACCCGCGCATCCGGCTGGAAGGCCGCTGATGAGCGCCGTGATCGACACCGCCGCGCCGGCCGATGCCAAGGCGGCGGCGGCCGAGGCGCGCTACGCCCAGGCGACGCAGCTGCAGCTGACCTGGTGGCGCTTCCGCAAGCACAAGCTGGCGGTGATCAGCCTGGTCGTCATCATCCTGTTCTACATGGTCGCCATCTTCGCCGACTTCCTGGCGACGACGGACCCGCAATCCACCGACGCGCGGCGCAGCTTCATTCCGCCGCAGGGCATCCACCTGTTCGACGACAGCGGCTTCAACCCGCATGTCTATGGCCTGCGCGGAACGCGCAATCCGCGCACCTTCCAGCTCACCTACGCACCCGATCCTTCGCGCAAGCTGCCGGTCGGGCTGTTCGTGCGCGGCTACACGTACGATCTGCTGGGCTTCATCGAGACCGATATCCACCTGTTCGGCGTGCGGGACGGCACCGCGGGCGAGAGCATGTTCCTGCTTGGGACCGACCAGCTGGGGCGTGACCTGTTCTCCCGCATCCTGGTGGCGACGCGCGTCTCGCTGTTCATCGGCCTGGCCGGGGTTACTCTCAGCCTGTTCCTCGGCGTGCTGCTGGGGGGGATTTCCGGCCTTTATGGCGGCTGGGTGGATCTGGTGATCCAGCGGATCATCGAGGTGCTGCGATCGGTGCCGACCATTCCGCTGTGGATGGGGCTGGCCGCCGCCCTGCCCCGCACCTGGGGTGTGGTGCAGGTCTATTTCGCCATCACCATCATCATCTCGCTGATCGGCTGGACCGACCTCGCCCGGGTGGTGCGCGGCCGCTTCCTGGCGCTGCGCGAGGAGGATTTCGTGGTGGCGGCGGAGCTGTGCGGCGCCAGCCAGGGGCGGATCATCTTCCGCCACATGCTGCCCTCCTTCACCAGCCACATCATCGCGGCGACCAGCCTGGCCTTGCCGGCCATGATCATCAGCGAGACGTCGTTGAGCTTCCTCGGGCTTGGGCTGCGGCCGCCGGCGGTGAGCTGGGGAATCCTGTTGCAGGATGCGCAGAACATCCAGGTGCTCGCCGGCGCCTCCTGGCTGCTGATCCCGGCCATCCCGGTCACTCTGGTGATCCTGGCCTTCAACTTCCTGGGCGACGGCCTGCGCGATGCGGCGGACCCCTATGGCTGAGCGCACCGCATTGGCCATTCGTGACCTTGCGGTCGAATTCGCCTCCGAACAGGGGGTGGTGCGGGCGCTGGACGGCGTCAGCTTCGACCTGCATGCCGGGCGGACGCTGGGGGTTGTGGGCGAAAGCGGCTGCGGCAAGTCGGTCACCGCGCGCT
>CAXTJY010000089.1:5222-10261 GCA_964244395.1 uncultured Rhodovarius sp. | reverse complement strand
CGACCAACAGCTACAAGCGGCTGATCCCCGGCTTCGAGGCCCCGGTGCTGCTGGCCTATTCGGCCCGCAACCGCTCCGCCTCCTGCCGCATTCCCTACGCCACCAGCCCGAAGGCCAAGCGCGTGGAGGTGCGTTTCCCCGATCCCACCGCAAACCCGTACCTGTCTTTCGCGGCGATGCTGATGGCCGGCCTGGACGGCATCAAGAACCGCATCCATCCCGGCGAGGCGATGGACAAGGATTTGTACGACCTGCCGCCGGAAGAGCTGAAGGACATCCCGACGGTGTGCGGCAGCCTTCGTGAAGCGCTCGGCGCCCTGGCCGCTGACCACGACTACCTGCTGGCCGGCGACGTGTTCACCAAGGATCAGATCGAAAGCTATATCGAGCTGAAGTGGACCGAGGTGTACAAGTTCGAGCACACGCCGCATCCGGTGGAATTCGAGATGTATTACTCGGTCTGAGCATCGGCCGAGACCTGGAGGGACCGCCGGAGCGATCCGGCGGCCCCTTGCGTTTTGAAGCCACGAACGCCGGATAGCGGACCTTACGAAGACGTCATCAGACGCCTGGAAACCCCTCCGGGCTTTCCGCTTTCACGCCCTGTCACTGTCCTTGTGGGGGAATTCATGCGTCGTTTCGCTCCGCTGATCGCCGCGGCCGGCATCCTTTCGCCAGCCCTGGCGCATGCCCAGTTCGTCGCTCCTGTCGCGCAACCGGTCACCGGCCTTTACATCGGCGCCGGTGCCGGGGTGAACTTGGCCGATACGGGAGAGTTGCGCGCAGCCGCACCGCTTTCCACCCCGCTCGCGGCCGCCGGCATCCGCCGCACCGGCCGTGCTGTCTTCGAACCCGGTTTCGCAGGCGTCTTCTCGATCGGCTATGGCCTAGGCAACGGCATCCGCATCGAGGCTGAAGGCAATTACCGGGAGAACGACTTCCGCAAGTTCAGCGGCTTCAACGGGTTGGGCCTCACGAACCGCGCCGGTGGATCGCAGCGGACCTACGGGGCGATGGCCAACATCTTCTACGACTTCACGATCCCGGCCCTGCCCTGGTTCACCCCCTATGTAGGTGTGGGCGCGGGCTACGCCTGGCGTGAATTCCAAGGCCTGACGGCCAGCACCATCGGCGGCTCGACGGTGCGTTCGGGCGGGACGGAGGCGAATTTCGCCTACCAGGGCATTGCCGGCGTGGCCTTTCCCATCGCATCGGTGCCTGGCCTCGCGCTCACCACGGAGTATCGCTATTTCCGCACCCTGGGCGGCGACTACCAGACGCGAGTGACCTCGAACGCCACCGGCGCCACCCTGGCAGGCGGGCCGCTGCGTTCGGAGAATGCGGGCAATCATTCGGCCATGCTGGGGTTGCGCTATGCCTTCAATCAACCGCAACCGGTGGTCCCGGTGGTGGCGGCTCCGCCACCTGCCCCGGTGCAGACCGTCGCCCGCACCTATCTGGTGTTCTTCGACTGGAACCGTTCGGACCTGACGGACCGCGCGCGGCAGATCATCGCCGATGCGGCGTCCGCCCGCAGCAGCGCACGCGCCACACGCATCGAAGTGGCCGGCCATGCCGACCGCTCCGGCACCGACCGTTACAACCAGGCGCTGTCGCTGCGGCGGGCGGAAACGGTGGCCGCGGAGCTGGGCCGCCGCGGCGTGTCACGCTCCGACATCGACATCCAGGCCTATGGTGAAAGTCGCCCGCTGGTGGCGACGGCAGATGGCGTGCGCGAGCCGCAAAATCGCCGCGTCGAGATCGTGCTGCGATAATCTCCACCGCCGCATCCCCCCGGGAAAGGCCGCCTTCGGGCGGCCTTTTCGTGTCAGCCCCGCCGGTCCGCCTGCATCAGCTTCATCAGCATCCCCTCGCGCAGGCCGCGGTCAGCCACGGTCAGCCGCTGCACCGGCCAGATCTGACGAATGGCGGCGTAGACGGCGCAGCCGGGCAGCACAAAATCCGCCCGTTCCGCGCCGATGCAGGGGTGGTCGACCAAGCCGGCGCGACCCATGGCGAACAGTTTTTCGCATCCAGGCACACGCCATCGACCCACTGCCGGCGGTACCGCGGCAGGTCCAGTACGGTGCCTGCCAAAGTGGTGACGGTTCCGGAGGTGCCGATGAGCCGGACCCCGCCCTGGTGGATCTCCTGACCGATGCAGTGTACCGCGTCGAAGCCCCGCAGCCGCTCCGCCACCTCGTCGCGCACCGCCGCAAAGCCCTCGCGGGTGAAGCAGCTGTCGCCCACCCGTTCAGCGAGCGTTACGACACCGACCGGGATGGAGATGGTGCCGATCAGCGTCGGCTCCAGATTGCCGGCACCCACCGGCGCCAGCCGCACCCATGCGATCTCCGTGCTGCCGCCGCCGATGTCGAACAGGATCGCCCGCCGGTCGCCTGGCGTCAGCAGGGGCGCGCAGCTGGCGAGGGCCAGCTGGGCCTCCTCCCGCGCGCCGATGACGCGGGGCGTGATGCCGGTCTCGCGCGTCACCCTTCGCAGGAACTCGGCGCCGTTGACGGCGCGTCGGCAGGCTTCGGTGGCTACCGCGGCGAAGCCGCGCAACGGCCGCCGCTGCAGCTTCTCGGCGCAGGCCGTCAGGGCTTCCACGGCGCGGTCCATCGCCGTCTCGCTCAGCCGGCCGGTGGCCACCAGCCCCTCTCCCAGCCGCACGATGCGCGAAAAGCTGTCCACCACACGGAAGCCACGCGGGGTCGGCGCGCCCACCAGCAGCCGGCAATTGTTGGTACCGAGATCGAGCGCGGCGTAATAGGCGCTTTCGAACCTGCCGAAGCGTGATGGCCGGGAACCTGGCAGCCGGTGGGGACCGAGTGGCACAGCGAGGTCGGACATGCTGGTACCACCTCCTCTGCTGGCTCGGCCTTGCCACCGGGCAGCGCCACACCTTCGTCATGTTCATGCAGCGCCATGGGCGGAGCAAGGAAAAACTTGGCGCCGGGGCGCGTTGCATCGGGGACGATGCGCGGCTATATGCCGCCTCGCCGTTGGGGAATAGTTTAACGGTAGAACTTCCGACTCTGACTCGGACAGTCTTGGTTCGAATCCAGGTTCCCCAGCCACCTCCACCACTCCGGCGTCGGCGACCGTTTGCCACGGGTTCGCCCCTTGCGGGCGCACCTTTGTGGCCACGCATCCCGATCCATGCCGAAGAAGTTTCCGGCAACTTCCCCCCGTTCAGCTTTTCATAAGGATTTAAGGCCAGATTGACGCTTCTCCCGACAGGAGGGGTGCGGTCATGAACAGGTATGGCTTTCGCGGATCAGCCGTCTTTCTGGTGTGGGCGGGCCTGTGCGCGGCCATTCTCTTCAGCAGCGACGCCTATCTGCGCACGGTCTGGGCGCGGGAATTGTCTTCCGCGCTCGATCGGGCGGAGACCGCGGCCGAGCTGACCGAGCAGACCCTCCTGCGCACGGCTGACGGACTCATCTCGGTGCTCGAAATGGTGCGCGCCCGCACCGAGTTGGACGCCCGCGGCGATGACGACGCGGCTGCGGTGATCGACCGGCGGCTGGACGACATCGTGGCGGGGCAACGCTTCGGCGTCAGGGCCGCATCCTTTGTGGAGCGCGATGGGACCGTCAGCTGGACACTTCGTGGCCAGCCCGTGGGCACCTCGATCACCGACCGCGAGGTCTATCGGCGCGTCGTCACGGAAGGCGAGACATTCGTCATGTCATCGCCGGTCGCCAGCCGCACCAGCGGCTACTGGATTTCCCTGGCCGGCCAACGTCTGGAAGACGCTGATGGCAGGGCCGCGGGCATGGCGGTGGTGGCGTTCGATCCGCTGCACCTGGGCCGGTTGCTCGGCACCGTGGCCGGGCGCAGCGGGCGTATCCTGCTCGTCCGGCACCGGTCCAACGGGCAGATTCACGCGGCCAGCCATGATCCGAACGGCCGGCTTTCTCGCCTGGCGGTGCCAAACCATCCCGTCGTCAATGCGGCGCGCCTGGCGCCGGAAGGACGGCTTGCCTATGGCTCGCCGACGAATGGCCGCCAAGTGCTCACCGCCTACCGCCATGTCGGCGCCGACTTCATCGCCCAGGCGTCGTTCGACACCAATAGCGAACTGCTGGCGCCTTACCGGGAGATCGCCCGCCCCGTCCTCGGCGCCGCCGGCTTGTTCGTCGTCGGCAGCTTCATTATGGCGCTCGCCTGGCGGCGAAACTTCCAGCTCCGCCGCCGTCTGGAGGAGTTGGCCACGCTGGATCCGCTGACCGGGCTGCACAACCGCCGCGCGCTGGAGCAGATCTTTGCCCGCCTGTTGTTGAAGCCCGAGCGGGACTTGCAGCGCTTCGCCTGCCTGCTTTTCGACATCGACCATTTCAAAAGCATCAACGACCATTTCGGCCATGCCGCGGGCGACGAGGTTTTGCGCCGGGTGGCGGGCCTTCTACGGGCCGAGGTGCGCGATGGCGACATCGTGTGCCGGTGGGGTGGCGAGGAGCTGCTCGTGCTGCTCGCCGGCTGCTGCCACGACCGGGCGATGGCGCGGGCCGAGGCACTGCGCGCGGCCATCGGGTGCCTGGACCAGGGTGCCGCCCTGCGGTTCCGCCCGGTCACCGCCTCGGTCGGCGTGGCCTGCTTTCCGCAGGACGGCGCTACGCTGGCCGCCGTGGTCAGCGCCGCGGACGAGGCGATGTATCGGGCCAAGCGTGGCGGCCGCAACCGGGTGGCGATGGTCGAGCCTGCCCTGGCCGCCTGAGCCCGCGGTCAAGGCCGAGCGCGACGCAACAGCAGGTGCACGCTGCCGGTGTTGCCGCGATGCGGGTGCGCGGCGGCCAGCACCTGGCCGCGCAGGCCTGGCCCGTTCAGCCAGTGCGGCAATTCCCGCCGCAGCACGCCGCCTTCGCCGCTGCCCTTCCCGGTAATGATGCAGACGCAGCGCACCCCATCGGCCAGTGCCTGGGTGAGGAATTGCTGCACGGCGCCATGCGCCTCCTGCGCGAAGCGGCCATGCAGGTCGAGCGTGCGCTCGGGGCGGAGCCGGCCGCGGCGCAGTTCGCGCCAGCGGCGAATGT
>CAXTJY010000089.1:0-5212 GCA_964244395.1 uncultured Rhodovarius sp. | reverse complement strand
ACCGGTACTGGCCCCTGCGGTGCCGATGTCGGCTGAGCCGGCGCCACCGGCCGCCGGCGCCCAGGCAGCGGCCGAATATCGCGAACATAGGCGGCCCAGAGCGGGTCGTCGCTGGCGCGGGCGCCCTTCAAAGCGGGGTCGCGCCGTCGGTGCGGGAGAAATCCTCTCCGACGAAGAGCAATGGGCAATCATGCTGGCGGGCCACCTCATAGGCGAAGCAGCCGCCGAAATTCAGGCCGGCGGGATGCACGCCCTTGCCCCACCGGTCGTACACGGCGGCGACGCGGCGGGCGGTCTCGCGGGTGACGGGGATGATGCTTAGCCTGGACTCGTCCAGAAGCCGCAACGTCTCAGGACTAAGGGTGCGCCGGGCCGAAACGACAAGCGATTTGGCATAGGTCACCGCAGAAATGAGCACATCATCGGCGGCTCGGAAGCTCGCCATGCAGGCCTGGGCCTCGGCTTCATCCAACAGGATAGCCATCAGAGCTGTCGACCGCGATCATCCAGGCAAGCCGTCCTCATCGAACAGGAAATCGGCGCTACGGGCGGCGGGCGGGCCGGGCGTGGCCTTGCCCTTCGCAGCCCGGTGAACCTCCTCCGGCACCCGCCGCCGATGCTCCCGCGCTTCCTCGCGCGACATCGGCACCAGCCGCACCGGCAGGCCACCTACCTGGGTCAGCAGCACCTCTTCCCCCGGCTCGGCGCGGCGCATCAGGTCGCCCAGTTGCTCCTTCGCCTCCGCCACTGACACCAGCATGAACAGACTCCTTGCGCGGCCGATATGCACCGACGCGGGGTGGGCTTCAAGAAATCGCCGACGGGTCGTCATCCACCAGCAGCACATGCAGCCGGCGCGGGCCATGCGCGCCCAGTTCCAGCGTCTGCTCGATATCCGCGCTGCGGCTGGGGCCGGTCACCAGCATGACGTTGCGCGGCATCGGTCCGTGGGCGCGGAGCCGGTCCCACGCCTCCTCATACGCGCCCACCACGTCGGATGCGCGCAGCAGTACCATGGCGGTGTCGGGCAGCAGGTTCAGCGTCGTCGGCCGGCCGGGGTCGCTGGGCAGCATCAGCGTCCCGGTCTCGGCGATGCCGGCGAATCCATGCGTCAGGCAGACGAGGTCGGACGGGTCGGCCCGCCGGGCCTCCGGCATCAGCATGGGGCGGTCGGACCACGGCAGGCCGGCCAGCATGGGGGCGATGGCGAAGCGGCTGGGGAGGTTGTGGCGCGCCAGATAATCCGCCACCGCCGCGGGCACCGCGGCTTCATCGGGCAGGCGCTCGAAGCTGGCGAATTCCTTCTCCAGGTTGCGGAGGAAGAGTGCGATCTGCTCCGGCCGAGCCACCCGCGAGCGGGCGGGGATGAGCTGGCGCGGATGCGTGGCCAGCCGGCCTTCCAGCATGGCCCGCTGGTCGGCCGGCAAGGGCCCGCGCCGCAGGCCGCGACGGATGCTGTCCAGAATGGCGGATTTGCTCATCGGCGGGTGTGCGTCGCGGCTGGCGGCCGGGCTGGGCCGGCTCCTGCCGGCTGCCGCGCCAGCGCGGGAGCGGCTTCCAGTTTCCACAACGCATCCTCGATGCGGTTCAGCCTGGCCTCGACCTCCGACGGCGCGGGCAGACCGGCGCGCAGCCAGGCCAGGGTGGTACGGTGTTCACCAAGAATGTCCTTCATCCGCGCCGCTTCCGCCTGGCGTATTCTGCCATGAAGGTGCCGCCCGGCGACGGCACCGGCAGGTCGCGCCCCGCCGTCCAGCCGCCGGCGAAGGGCAGCGAGCGCAACACGCCCCGCCCCCTCCCGAACAGCCGCAGCACCTGCTTCGCCGCGCCCGTCGCCGCCCTGTACAGCCCCGGCCGTTTCGCGAACCAGGCCCACAGCCGCAGATTGCTCCGCACGCCCCGCGGCGTCAGATGCCGGTCAAACTCCCGCTCGCGCCAGTGCCGCATCAGCTTGGGCAGCGGAATCTTCACCGGGCAAACGCTTTCGCACCGGCCGCAGAAGGTGCTGGCGTTCGGTAGATGCCCAGCCTTGTCCACGCCGATCAGCGTCGGCGTCAGCACGCTGCCCATCGGGCCTGGATAGACCCAGCCGTAGCTGTGCCCGCCCACGGCGGCATAGACCGGGCAGTGATTCATGCAGGCGGCGCAGCGGATGCAGCGCAGCATCTCCTGGAATTCGGTGCCCAGCATGTTGCTGCGGCCGCCATCCAGCAGTACCACATGGTATTCTTCCGGCCCGTCGAGATCGTCCGGCCGCCGCACGCCCGTGCTGAAGGTGGTGTAGACGGAGAAATCCTGCCCGGTGGCCGAGCGGGCCAGCACCCGCAGCAGGGAGGTCGCATCCTCCAGCGTCGGCACCATCTTCTCGATGCTGGCCAGCGCGATATGCACCCGCGGCAAGGTCTGCGTCAGGTCGCCATTGCCCTCGTTGGTGACGATGACGGAGCTGCCGGTCTCGGCGATCAGGAAATTGGCGCCGGTGATGCCGACATCGGCGGCGAGGAATTTCTGGCGCAGCTTGATCCGCGCCTCGCTCATGATGTCGCGCCGCTCCGCGAACACCCGATCCGGCGCCAGGTCGGTGTGCACGCGGCGGAACGTCTCCTCCCAGTCCTCGCGGTTGAGGTGGAAAGCCGGCGCGATGATGTGGCTCGGCCCCTCGTCGCGGATTTGCAGGATGTACTCGCCCAGGTCGGTCTCCACCGGGGTAATGCCGTGCTGCTCCAGATGCGCGTTGATGGCCAGCTCCTCGCTGATCATCGACTTGCCCTTGGTGACGGTGCGGGCACCGGCCTTCTGGCAGATCGCCAGCACGGCGGCGCGGGCCTCGTCGGCGGTGCTGCACCAATGCACCTGCCCGCCCGCGGCTTCGACGTTGGCGGCGAAGGTCTCCAGGTAGAAATCCAGGTTGGCCAGCGTGTGATTCTTGATGTCCCGCGCGGTGTCGCGCAGCGCCTCGAACTCCGGCAGCCCCGCCACGGCGGCGGCGCGCTTGACCTGGAAGCCCTCCTTCGCCCGGCCCAGCGCTTTTTGCAGGCCCGGATCGTCCAGCGCGTGGCGGGCGCGTTCCTTGAATTCGGGGGAGTGGATCTGCATCGGCGGAGCGTAGCGCGGGCGGGCGGGCGCGGGTAGCATCCCGCAAAATCGAGGAATAACCATGAAGATCGCCCGCCGCGGCCTCGCCGCCGCCACCCTCGCCCCGCTCGCCGCCCGCGCCCAGGCGGCGCCGATCCGCCTCGGCGTGCTGACCGACATGTCCGGCCCCTATGCCGGCAACACCGGCCCCGGCTCCGTGACCGGGGTCCGCCTGGCCGTGGAGGACTTCACCCGCGACAACCCCGGCATCCGCGTCGAGGTGGTGGTGGCCGACCCGCAGAACCGGGTCGATACCGGCCTGCAGATCGCCCGCTCCTGGTTCGACCGCGACGGGGTGGACGCCATCGTCGACGTCCCCACCTCCGCCATCGCTCTGGGTCTGGTCGACATCGTGAAGGAGAAGAACAAGGTCGCGCTGATCACCGCAGCCGCCGCCTCCGACCTCTCCGGCCGTGCCTGCTCCGCCAACCACGTCCATTGGGTGTATGACACCTGGGGCATGGCGCACGCCGTCGGCACCGCCACGGTGCAGGAGGGCGGCGACACCTGGTTCTTCCTCACCGCCGACTACGCCTTCGGCCACGCCATCGAGCGCGACACCGGCGGCTTCGTCACCGCCGCCGGTGGGCGGGTGCTGGGGGCGGCACGGCATCCCTTCCCCGGCACGACGGATTTTGGAGCGTTCCTTCTCCAGGCGCAGGCGTCGCGCGCCAAGGTGCTGGGGCTGGCAAACGCCGGCACCGATGCGGTGAACAGCATCAAGCAGGCCGCGGAATTCGGCCTGACCCGACCGGGCCAGATGCGGATCGCTGCCATGCTGACGCAGATCAACGACCTGCACGCGCTGGGCCTGCAAGCCGGCCAGAACCTGCTGCTGACCGAGAGTTTCTACTGGGACCTGAACGACGGCACCCGCGCCTTCGCCGCCCGCTTCGCCCGCGAGCTGCGCGGCCAGCACCCCGGCATGATCCATGCCGGCGGCTATTCGGCGGTGACCCATTATCTGAAAGCCGCCGCATCCCTGGGCGTGGCGGCGGCCAAGGCGGACGGCGCCGCAGCCATCCGCCGAATGAAGGAGATGCCGACCGACGACCCGCTCTTCGGCCCCGGCCGGGTGCGCGCGGATGGCCGCAAAATCCACCCCATGCACCTGTTCCAGGTGAAGGCGCCGGCCGAAAGCCGCGGGCCGTGGGACTATTTCAAGCTGCTGCGCAGCCTGCCGGCGGAAGAGAGCTTCCGGCCGATGGCGGAAGGCGGCTGCGCGCTGGTGCGCTGATGCTCGACACCCTGGCCGGCGCGCCCGGCACCGCAGCCCTGGATGTACTGGTGCGTATCGGCGCGCAGGAGTGGCTGCTCTCCCTGGCCCCGGTCGCCACGTTACGGCCCGGCCCCTTCCCCATGCCGCGCTGCGACCTGACCCTGACCTTCGACGCCGAGGCTTGGCTGCGCTTCACGGCGCTGCAGCCGGGCTGGCACGATCTGATGGCGCTGCGCCGGCAGCGCGCGCTGGCGGTGAGCGGGGACATCCGCCTGTTCTTCGCCCATCTGGCGGAACTCAAGGCGCTGTTCGCCCGGGCGCAGCAGGTGCCGCCGCGGCCCGCCCCCACCGCTCTGCACGCAGGCCTGGAGCCCATCATCGGCCGCTACCTCAACCTCGAACTCGAAGGCCAGCCGCACCGCCTGTACTTCGAGGAGGCCGGGCAAGGCCGCCCGCTCATCCTGCTGCACACCGCCGGCAGCGACGGCCGGCAGTGGCGCCACCTGCTGAATGATGCCGAGGTGACTGCCCGCTTCCGCTGCATTGCCTTCGACATGCCGTGGCACGGCAAATCCTCGCCGCCCGCCGGCGCCACCGAATACCGCCTGACCACCGCCGCCTATACCGGCATGGTGCTGGCCATCGCCACCGCGCTGGGCGCCGAGCGGCCGGTGGTGATGGGCTGCTCCATCGGCGGCCGCATCGTGCTGGACCTGGCGGCCGAGCATGGCGACGCGCTGCGCGGAGTCATCGGCCTGCAAGGCAGCGCCTTCGTGGCGCCCTATTACGACACTGCCTTCCTCGACCACCCGGAGGTACATGGCGGCCGAGCCTGCGCCGCGGTGGTGTCCGGCCTCT
>CAXTJY010000088.1:3288-10294 GCA_964244395.1 uncultured Rhodovarius sp. | reverse complement strand
CGCCGATCAGCGCCGAGCAGAACACCGCCAGCTCGCCGGCGCCCGCGACCGGATGCAGTTGCAGATAATCGGCGAAGAACCGGTTGCCGACGAGGTAGGCGATCAGCGCGAAGACGGCGCCCGCGATCATCACCGGCACGATGGCCAGCCCGTCCAGCCCGTCCGTCAGGTTCACCGCGTTGGAGGCGCCCATCATCACGAACATCGCCACGAAGGGGAACAGCACCGACAGCGGCACCAGGAAATCCTTCAGGAAGGGCAGCGCCAGGTTGTCGTTCAGGCTGTCCGGCAGCAGCCACATCATCCACAGCCCGACCACCAGCCCCAGCCCCGATTGCGCCAGCAGCTTGGCGCGGCCGGACACGCCCTTGGTGTTGCGCTTGGTCACCTTCAGCCAATCATCCATGAAGCCCAGCGCGCCATAACCCAGCGTGATCACCAGGACGGCCCAGATGAAGCCGTTGCGCAGATCGGCCCACAACAGGATGGCGAAAGTCAGCGCCAGCAGTATCAGCACGCCGCCCATGGTCGGCGTGCCTTTTTTGGTTAACAGGTGGCCTTCGGGCCCGTCCTCGCGGATCGGCTGTCCGCCCCGCTGGAAGCTGCGCAGCCAGTTGATGATGCCGCCGCCGAAGACCAGCGCGATGAACAGCGCCGTCATGCACGCCGCGCCGGCCCGGAAGGTGGTGTAGCGCACCAGGTTGAAGAGGATGAAGTCATCCGCGAGCGGGCCGAGCAGGATCGGGATCATGGCGGCGCGTCCAGGGCTTGAATGAGCACGGCCATCCGCATGCCGAGCGACCCCTTCACCAGCACCGCATCACCGGGCCGGAGGGACTCGCGCAGCGGGGCCGCGAGGCTTGCTGAATCCAACGCCGCCTGGCCATGCAGGCGGGCCGGCAGGAGGCTGAGCATGCCCCCCATCAGCGGGCCGACCGTATGGACGACATCCGCGCTTTGCGCCACCGCCTCGGCCAGCGCCTCGTGCATGGCTGGTCCGTGCGGGCCCATCTCCAGCATGTCGCCGAGGACCGCGACGCGGCGGCCATTATGCGATTTCAACACCTTCAGCGCCGCCCGCACCGAGGCTTCGGAGGCGTTGTAGCTCTCATCCAGCAGCGTGGCCGCGCCGCCGGGGACCGGGATCGCCCGCCGTTGGCCGCGCCCGGCACCCTGGTCGAACCGCGCCAGCGCGGCCGCGGCCCGGGGCAGCTCCAGCCCCAGCGCGTGCGCCGCGGCCAGCACGGCGCAGGCATTTTCCGCCAGGTGCTGGCCCGGCGCGTTCAGCCGCAGGGTGATCTCGCCGCCCGGGGTGGCGATGCGCGCCAGCCGGTCGGCATGATGCAGCAGCCGGAAATCGGCGGGACCAGTGCCGAAGGACAGCACCCGGGAAGCGCGCGCCCGCAAAGCGCCGAAGAACTCGCTGTCGGCGGGCAGCACGGCAATGCCGCCGGGCTCCAGACCCTCGACGATGTCGCCCTTTTCCGCCGCGATCTCGGCCTGGGTGCCCAGCCGGCCCAGATGCGCCGTGCCAATGTTGCTGACGATGGCGACATGGGGCCGCGCCAGCCGGGCCAGCGGCGCGATCTCGCCGCGGTTGTTCATGCCGATCTCGATGGCGGCGAAGGCGGCGTCGCGCGGCAGGTTCGCCAGCGTGGTCGGCACGCCGATGTGGTTGTTGAAGCTGGCGGCCGCCGCATGGGTGGGGCCGAAGGCGCCCAGCGCCAGGCGCAGCATCTCTTTCGTCGTGGTCTTGCCCACGCTGCCGGTGACGGCGACGATCCGAGCGTGGCTGCGCGCCCTGCCCGCCGCTCCCAGCGCCTGCAGTGCTGCCAGCGGGTCCGGCACCACCAGTGCGCGGGGGTCGTCGCCGTGCGCGACCAGCACGGCCGCGGCGCCCGCGGCGAAGGCGGCGGGCACGAAATTATGCCCGTCCCGCTCCGCCCGCAGGGCCACGAACAAATCGCCCGGCGCAACCTGCCGGCTATCGAACACCACGCGCTGCACGGCGACCTCCTCCGCCAGCCGGCCACCGGTGGCGGCGCGCAGCTCGGCGCTGGTCCAGAGGGGCTCTCCGCCGGTCGCGGTGCCGGTGCGAGGGGCTGCAGACGTGCTCAACCCGCCAGCTCCCGGACCACGGCGGCATCGTCGAACGGCGTGGTGATACCCGCGACCGTCTGCCCGCTCTCATGCCCCTTTCCGGCCACCACCAGCACGTCGCCCGGCCGCAGCATCGCCAGCCCCGCGGCGACGGCGGCACGGCGGTCGCCGATCTCCAGCGCACCCGGCGCGGCGGCCCGGATGGCGGCGCGGATCAGCGCGGGCCGTTCGTTGCGCGGATTGTCATCGGTGACGATGGCCACATCCGCCAACCGCGCCACCACCGCGCCCATCAAAGGCCGCTTGCCCGGGTCGCGGTCGCCACCGGCGCCGAAGATGCAGATGAGCCGTCCGGACGCATGCGGCCGCAGCGCGCTCAGCAACCGCTTCAGCGCATCGGGGGTGTGGGCGTAATCGACATAGGCGCTGGCGCCCCGGAGGGTCGCCGCCAATTCCATCCGGCCGCGCACCCCGCGCAGGGCGGGCAGCCGGGCCAACGCATCCCCGCCGGCCAGCGCCGCCGCCAGCAGCGCATTATCCGCCTGGAAGCGGCCGGGCAGCGCCAGATGCAGGCTGTGCCGGGTGCCGAACGCCGTCACCTCCAGCGCCTGCCCATCCGGCAGCGGATTGGCGCGTTCGATGCGAATGTCCTCGCCCACAGCGCCGACGCTGAGCAGCCGCAACCCGCGCCGGCCCGCCACCGCGCGCAGCGCGGCCTGGGTGTCCGCATCCGTCTCAGTGCTGAAAGCGCCCGTCGCACCTTCGGGCAGCAGCTCGAACAGCCGCAGCTTGGCCGCCCGGTACGCGGCCATGTCGCCGTGGTAGTCCAGATGGTCGCGCGTCAAATTGGTGAAGCCCGCCGCCGCCAACCTGATCCCGTCCAGCCGCCGCTGGTCCAAACCGTGGCTGCTGGCCTCCATGGCCACGCGGGTGATGCCGGCCTGGGCCAGCGCCGCCAGCGTCTGGCTCAGCGCCACGGGGTCGGGCGTGGTCAGGCTTTCGCCTGATGCAAAACCTTCCGCCACCAGCCCCAGCGTGCCCAGGCTGGCTGCCTTCGCGCCCCACAGCTGCCGCAGGAAATCCGCCGTACTGGTCTTGCCGTTGGTGCCGGTGATGGCGACGACGCAGTCCGGCTGCGGCCCGGCCAGCCGCGCCGCCATGCGGGCCAGCGCGCCGCGCGCATCGCTGGACAGCAAAAGCGGCCGCGTCGCCGCATCCTCCGGCCATTCCGTCCCGTCCGGCGCCAGCACCGCCACCGCGCCGGCGCGCACCGCATCGGCGATGAAACGCCGCCCATCCGCCTTGGCCCCCGGCAGTGCCGCGAAGATCATGCCGGGGCGGACCGCCCGGCTGTCGGCCGTGATTCCGTGCGCCGCGCCATCCGTCGGCGCGGGGTTGTCGACAAGCCCGGCGCTCAGCTCATCGAGGCGCATCGGGCGCTGACACGAAGATGAGGCGCGGCCCAGGCACGATGGTATCGGTACGGCGGATCGGCCCGTCCATCCCGCCGCTCGTCGTCGGCGGCGGCGGCAGCAGGCGCGGGCCGGCCGGGCGCGGCGGCGCCGAGGCCGCCGCGGCGCCCGTCGCCGGCGGGGCGGTGGCCCGCATGCCGGCCGATGCGCCGGTTTGCGACGCCGCGGGGGCGGCAGCTTGCGGTGCCGCGGGGACGAAAGCCCGCGCCGCTGGTGCAGCCGCCGGGGTGGCACCCCGCGCCGCCGGGGCGGACGCCTGTGGCGCAGCCGGTGCCGCAGTGGCCGTTGCCGGTGGTGCGGCCGCCCGCAAGGTCCCCGAGGCGGACGCCTGCGGTGCCGCCGGGGCGATGACCCGCGGCTGCGATGCCGCCGCCGTCGCGGCCCGCGCCGGCGTCGAGGCTGTCACAGGGGTGACGGTGGGCGCCAGGCTGGGTCCCGCG
Source organism: uncultured Rhodovarius sp. (assembly GCA_964244395.1). Lineage (GTDB taxonomy): Bacteria > Pseudomonadota > Alphaproteobacteria > Acetobacterales > Acetobacteraceae > Rhodovarius. The sequence continues at coordinate 6,282 of CAXTJY010000088.1, read as the reverse complement.
ATCTGGATCCGCATCGGCCGCCCGCCGACGTTGATCGACATGCCGGCCTGGATGATCTGCGCCCGCTCCGTCTCCGGCGTCAGCCCCAGGATCGGCCCGGTGCGCTCCACCACGCGGCGGAACAGCGGCGCCGCCACCATGCCGGCCGTCGTGAACCCGCCATTCTCGGCCCGCGGCCGCGGCTCATCCAGCATCACATACAGCGCGTAGATTGGCGCGTTCATCGGAAAGGCACCGACGAAGGACGTCACGTTTCGCCCGTGCATGTATTGCCCGCGCGCATTCAGCTTGGACGCCGTGCCGGTCTTGCCGCCCGAGAAATACCCCGGCGCCTCCGCCCGCGTCCCCGTTCCGTGCGTCACCACCAGCCGCATGATCCGGCGCATGATCTCGCTGGTGCGCTCGCTGATCACCCGCGTGCCGTCGCGCGTCTCGCCCTCCGGCACCGCCATCAGCGTGGGGTTGCGCAGGATGCCGCCATTGGCCAGCGCCGCCACCCCTGTCACCACCTGCAAGGGCGTGACCGAAATGCCGTGGCCGTAGCTGATGGTCATGCTGGACAGATCGATCCAGTTCCGCCCGCGCGGAAACAGCGGCCGCGCAACGCCCGGCAGCTCCAGGCTCTGCCGTTCCAGGAAGCCCATCCGTCCCAGGAATTCCTGGTGCCGGTGCCGCCCCACCGCCATCACCATATGCGCGGTGGCGATGTTTGACGAGATCGCCACGATCTCCGGCACCGCCATGGCGCGCAGCGTCGGGTGGTCGTCGCGGATGCGGAAGCCGGCCACCTCGATGGGCCGCGCCGCGTCATAGGTCGTGTTCACATTGGCGACGCCCAGGTCCAGCGCCATGGCGGAGGTGAACAGCTTGAAGGTCGAGCCGGGTTCGTAGGTGCCGGTGGTCACCCGGTTGAACATTGCCTCGCTGCTGGCGCCGGTGAGGTCGGAGGCGGAGAAATCGGGGTTGCTGACCATGCCGACGATCTCGCCGGTGCGCATGTCCAGCATCACCGCGGCGCCGCCCAGCGCGCTGTTCAGGGCGCGATGCGATTCCACCGCCTCGCGCAGCTCGCGCTGCACCCGAATGTCGACGGACAGGCGCAGCGGCGCGCGGCTGGCCATCAGCCGCTCGTTGAACCACTCCTCGACCCCGCCGCGGGCCCGGCCATCGGCACCCACCGCGCCCAGCACGTGGGCCGCGTCCCGCCCGCGCGGGTATTGCCGCCGCTCCGCCGCCTCGAAGCCCAGCCCGATATGGCCCAGCGCGTTGATCTGCGCCTGCTGTTCGAGGGTGATGAAACGGTCGAGATAGACCCAGGCGGTGTCGAGGTTGAGCCGTTCCAGCAGGTGTTCGCGCGACAGATGCGGCAGGATGCGGTTGAGCTGCACCGCCACTCGCCCGCGATTCTCCAGCAGCTCAGGTTGCGCATAGAGCGCGGTGCCGCGAACCGAAACAGCCAGCACTTCGCCATTGCGGTCGGTGACCTCGGCCCGCGACACGCCGGCCTCGGCCGCCACCTGGCGGGCCGGCACCGGCACCCGGGGCAGCGTGGGGGTGATGATGGTGGCGTCGGTCACCTTCAGGCCCACGGCGGCGAAAAGCAGCGCGAAGCCACCTGCCGCCAGCTTCACCCGCAGCGGCGAGACCGCCTGGCGCTGCTGGTAGGGCGCGGCGCGCGCGGATTTCTGCACATCGCTGCCGATCGGGCGGCCGGTGATGGGCGCGCCTGCGGCACGCCCGGCCGGCTCGCTGTCGGGCGGCGGCGGGGTGAAATAGGGCGAGCCGGGGGGAATGTCGGTCATGGCATCAACGCCCCCAGGGCACTGGCGGCGCCATGGCGACCGCCTGGCCGCCGAGCAGCGAGCCGGTATCGACGCGCTGCAGCAGCGCGGTGCGGGCGGGCGGCAGGGCGGCGCCGTCGGCCGGGCGCGTCACGGCGGCGGCCATGGCGACGGCAGGCGCCCGCGGTGAGTTGGGCACCGGCGTGCCGGCGGGCCGGGCCAGGCCGGATGGCGGCGCGGCGACCGGTGGCAGGGCGTTGGCCGGGGGTGGTGGCGGCATGACGGCGAGCGTGGCGGGGCGGGCCACGGCCTCCGGCACCACCGGCACGGCGCGTGGGCTCGCTACGATGGGTGGGCGCGCAGGCGCCGCATCGGCCAGTTGCAGGCTGCGCGGAGGTGCCGGCGGACGGGCCGGCTCGGCCACCGGCCGCAGCGGGGTTGCCTCGGCCAGGGAAGGACGGGCCGGCGCGATATCCGACACCGAGCGCGACGCGCCCGCGTCAGCCATCGGCGTGGCGCGTGCGGGTGCCGGCACGCGCATGGGTTCGGCGGCCGGGCGGGCCGGTCCCACCTCCGCATGGGTGGAGCGGGCCGGCGTGGCGTCAGCCAGCTGCATCGGGCGCGCCGAGGCCGGGGGCGCCGCCGGGGCTGGGCGAATGGTGTTTGCTGCGGTGGGGCCCGAAGTCACGATGGCTGGCTGGCTCGGCGCCGCGCCAGCCAGTTGGACGGGCGCGGCCGCGGCTGGGGCGGCCTGCGCCACCGCCACATGGTCCCGTCGCGCGGCGAAGGGAGATGCCTCGCCGGCCCAGGCCAGAGCGCTGGGCATCCGGCGCACGCCTTCATCCAGCCGGACGAACTGCATCGGCTGCATCGGCACCATCTGGCCCAGATGCCGTTCCGCCAGGCCGCGCAGCCGCTCCTGGTCGTTCAGCCGGGCCCATTCGGCAGCCAGGGTCTGGGTGCGGGTCTCCACCTCGTCCGTGCTGCGGCGGATGTCGCGCAGCTCGCGGTCCAGCGCGCCCACGCTCCGCTTGACCTCGAAGGTATGGCCGATGATCGCCGCCATGGCGATGCCGGTGACGATGCTGAGCGGATTGATCATGCGGCAACTCCAGTCGAATGCAGGCGGGCCACGGCACGCAGGCGGGCGGAGCGGGCGCGCGGATTGGCCCGCGCCTCGGCGTCACCCGGGCGCTCGGCGCCGCGGGTCAGC
>CAXTJY010000088.1:2040-3278 GCA_964244395.1 uncultured Rhodovarius sp. | reverse complement strand
CGCGAAGACGGCACTCTGGTTGCCGTCGTGCCACAGGGTCAGCAGGCGGAAGCCGGCCGGGGCGGCGCGCTGCGCCCAGGAGGCGGGGTCGTGCCGCGAGGCACCGGCGGCGCGCCCCGCCGCCTCAGTCAGCACGCGCTTCACGATTCGGTCTTCCAGCGAATGGAAGGAGACGACGACCAGCCGCCCGCCCGGCGCCAGCAGGGCCAGCGCGGCAGCCAGGCCACGTTCGATCTCGCCCAGCTCGTCATTCACCTTGATGCGCAGCGCCTGGAAGCTGCGCGTCGCGCCGTCCAGCCCCGAAGGGTCGCGTGGGACGGAGCGGCGGACGGTCTCGGCCAGCGCGGTGGTGGTGTGGAAGGGCCGGCCAGCCACGATGTTCCGGGCGACGCGGCGCGAATGCCGCTCCTCGCCCATTTGGAACAGCAGATCGGCCAGCTCGCCTTCCGGCAGGCTGTTGACGAGATCGGCCGCCGTCGGACCGTCATGGCCCATCCGCATGTCGAGCGGCCCGTCGCTGCGGAAGGAGAAGCCGCGCTCCGCCTCGTCGAGCTGGAAGGAGGAAACTCCGAGGTCCAACACCACCCCATCCAGCGTGGCGACGCCCTGCTCGGCCAGTACCGCCATCATTTCACCGAAGCGCGCCTGCAGCAGGTGCAGCCGGCCGGGGAAGCGGGCGAGCAGCACGGCGCCGCGTGCGATGGCATCCGGGTCGCGGTCCAGCGCATACAGGGTGCAGCCGCTCTCCAGGATGGCCGCGGCGTAGCCGCCGCCGCCGAAGGTGCCGTCCAGGTGGGTTTCGCTCGGCGCCGGGGCCAGGTGCCGCAGCACCTCGGCCAGCATGACGGGAATGTGGGTCATGCCGCGTTCCGCGCCGCCATCAGCTTGGCCTGCTGCCGGGCGCGGCTGCGCTCGATCTGCTCGTCGGCGGCGTTGGGCTCCCAGAACTCGAAGATGCGGTTCTTGCCCAGGATGGCGATCTGGTCGCCGATGCCGGCGTAATCCAGCAGTTTCTGGTCCATCACCAGCCGGCCCTCGCCATCCGGCGTGGCATCCACCGTATCGGCATAGTTCACGTAGAGGTCGTCGTCCTCGTCCTCCGTATAGACGGTGGAGGGCGTGATCGGCGTCATCGTGCTGGCGAAGATGATCGCCGGCCATGCCTCGATGCAGCGGAAGCGGTTGGAGCGGCGCAGCACCAGCGGGGAGCAGAGGTTCGAGAGCTGACTGCCGACCAG